>JBAXYP010000007.1:0-17895 GCA_041670725.1 Sphaerochaetaceae bacterium | reverse complement strand
GAAGCTCTCGCAAAGTTCGAATCGGCTCCCGATACGATCGATTGGCAGTCCGTCGATTATTCGAAACTGTAACTTCAGCATGAGCATCCCGCAGGATCCTGCGGGATGTTTTGCAAAAGGAAGCTCCTTGCATGGATCGGAACACAAGAATCACCAGCCTCAGGATGGAACACATCACAAAACGATTCCCCGGGGTTCTGGCCAGCGATGACATCTCCCTCTCCGTCGGAGACGGGGAGGTTTTGGCGTTGGTCGGTGAGAACGGCGCGGGCAAAACGACGTTGATGAACATCCTGATGGGCCTGTACCAGCAGGACGAAGGGAAAATCTTCATCAATGGACAGGAGATGAGATTCCACTCGCCCAACGACGCATTTGCGGCCGGGTTGGGGATGGTGCACCAACAATACATGCTCGTCCCCAACATGACCGTTACCGAAAACATCGCGTTGGGATACAAAAAGGCATGGACGGCATGGAAACTCAATCTACAGATGGTCAGGGAAAGGATTATCGAAATCTCCGAAACCTACGGACTTGCCGTCGATCCCGACGCCTATGTCTGGCAATTATCCGTCGGAGAACAGCAACGGGTCGAATTGGTCAAGACGCTGTGTCTTGGTGCCAGATTTCTCATTCTCGATGAGCCTACCAGCGCATTGACCCCGCAGGAGACGGATGAGCTTATCGTACTTCTGAAAAGAATGACGAACGACCTTTCCATAATCTTCATCAGTCACAAGCTTCAGGAAGTTTCCGAACTTTCCGACAGGGTGACGATTCTCCGCCACGGAGCGGTAGTGTTTAACGGAAACACCAACGAACATTCCTCCGCGGAAATCGCCGCATTGATGACGGGAAGAGAAATCATCATGCCGGAAAATACGGACACCTCGTGCGCGGCCCAGAAGGCGTTGGAGATCGGTCACGTCAATGCATTGAGCGATCGCGGCTATCTTGCGTTGAACGATCTCAACCTGACTGTCCATGGGGGTGAAATCGTCGGCCTTGCAGGAGTGTCGGGCAACGGACAAAGGGAACTCGCCGAAGTGATCAATGGCCTGCGGCGGGTGGAAAAGGGAACGATTACATTTTTCGGCAACGACATCACCAACAAAACGCCGAAAGTGATCATCAAGGCGGGGATGGGATATATCCCGGAAGAACGCAACACGGAAGGGATCGTTCCTCCATTTTCCATTAAGGAAAATTTCATTCTGAAGGATGCCGATGCAAAACAATTCACCAAGGGCATATTCCAGGACAAAACGGCGATTGCGGAAAATGCGGCGAAGCTTCGAACGGAGTTTGACATCCGCTGTCCGTCGACCGATGTCGCCGCGGGAACCCTCTCGGGAGGCAATATCCAAAAAGTAATTCTGGCGAGGGAAATCACCCGCAGGCCAAAATTTCTTGTGGCGGTGTATCCGATCCGGGGATTGGATCTCGGAGCCGCACAATTCATTCATGAACAGTTGCTCGCAAAACGGAAAGAAGGGTTGGGCATCCTGTTGATCAGCGAGGAACTTGACGAAATTCTCGCACTTTCCGATCGAATCGCCGTTATTTTCAAAGGACACATCCAACAGGTTCTGCAAAGGTCCGAAGCGGACAGCAGGAAATTGGGAATGCTCATGGCGGGAGTATGAGATGACGAACCAATTCAAGTTTCTCTACAAAACATGCATCGTTCTTCTCGCCGTCCTCGCTACCATGGCTATGGGGGCGGTTATTCTTCTCGCCATCGGCGCGCCGGTATTGAAAACGTATGCGGTCATCGTATTCGATCCGCTGAAAAACATCGGATTGATCAGCGAAGTGTTGATCAGGACGATACCGTTGACGATCATCGCCCTTGGCATCGCCGTCGCGTACCGGAGCGGAATCATCAACATCGGCGCCGAAGGGCAGATGGCCATGGGAATTCTCGCCACTACGGCGGTAGCTCTCGCCTTGCCGGATCTCCCCAAACCATTGCTTCTCCCTCTCGTCCTCATCGCGGGAATCGCGGGAGGCGCACTGTGGGGAGCGATCCCCGGACTTTTGAAAGCGAAACTGCAAGTAAGCGAGCTTCTTTCCACCGTGATGCTCAATTACATCGCGGAACAGTTTTATACGTTCTGTCTCCGCAAACCGTTCCTTGACCCAGCGGAAATGACGACGGGAAGCGGAACCCCGCAGTCAATGCGACTCACCAAAAACATTTGGCTGACCAGATTCGTTTCGGGAACGCGACTTCATACAGGCATTTTCATCGCCATCGGGTTCGCCATCGTCATCTACCTGCTACTCTGGAAGACACCGTTCGGATACAAAATGCGTGCGGCGGGTTCCTGCGAACGGGCCGCCAGATACGGAGGCATCAACGTGGCAAAATACCTCGTAATAGCCATGGTGCTCAGTGGCGGATTCGCGGGTCTCGCAGGTGCGGTGGAGATTTGTGGCGTCCACCACCGCGCCATCCAGGGGATCACGGGCGGTTATGGTTTTTCGGCGATCGTCGTTGCGTTGTTCGGCGGATTGCACCCAGCAGGCATCATTCCCGCCGCATTTTTCTTCGGTCTTCTTCTCGTCGGAGGCAACATGACGCAGAATGCTGTAGGAGTGCCGGCGAACATGGTGCAGGTATTGCAGGGAGTGATCATTCTTGTCATCGTCGCAACCCAGATGATCCTCTCCAACACGTACCTGATGGAACGAATCTGGAGAAAAACCCACAAGGAGGCAAGCTCTTGAACATTATCGTCACCGTACTTTCCTTGGCCATTTCCTCATCCGTCGCGTTACTTCTCGCCTCCATAGGAGAAATGATCAACCAACGGGCGGGAATTTTTAATCTTGGATGCGAAGGCATCATGTCGATGGGAGCTTTCCTCGGCATGCTCGTCCCGTATGCCGTCGGACATGGCGGCGACACCCCGGAAATTTTCAATTTCCTTGGCCTCCTCGCGGCGATGGCCATGGGAGCGCTGTTAGGGTTGTTTTTCGCCCTGATCGTCGTCACATTCCGTGCGCCCCAAGGCATCGCGGGCATAGGATTACAGATGTTCGGCGTAGGAGCCGCAGGTACGTTGTTCCGCCATTTCGTCGGCGGAACCCAAAGCGTACCGGGCATTACGACCGCGCCCGTTCCACTTCTCTCTCGTATCCCGTTCGCCGGACAAATCTTCTTTTCACAGAACGCACTGGTCTATCTGGCGTTTCTCTTGGTGCCGCTCAGCTGGTACATTCTGTTCAAGACGCCATGGGGCTTGGAAGTCAGAGCGGTCGGAACGCATCCTCGGGCGGCAGACTCCATCGGCATCAACGTAACGCGCATACGCTACCAATCTTTGGCGGTCGGCGGGGCTTTGGCAGGTTTGGCCGGAGCGTATCTGTCGTTGTGCCAAGCCAAAATGTTCAGCGATTCGATCGTCAGTGGCCGTGGGTTCATCGCCGTCGCATTAGTATACTTCGGACATTGGCAACCGGTGAAAATCATGTGGGGGGCATTGCTCTTCTCACTTGCCCAGACATTTCAGACGATCATCCAAAGTTACGGCATCAACTTCCCCTATGAATTCGCTGTGATGTTGCCGTATGTTCTGGTAATCGTGGTCCTTGCCTTCGACAGGGAAAGCCAACGGCTCGGACCGACTGCCCTTGGCGTTCCGTTCGATCGAGAAATACGGACGTAAGATCTTTTCGCCTTTCCGAACCTCTCGGCAACGGTTCGCTGACAACACGTCCCCGATGATGGTATAGTGGAATCTCCTATCGAAATAAGGAGTGTAAACCATGGGAAGCGAGAAAGCGGCGATCGTCTCCAAGGAAGAGGGAAAAACATGTTCCATTCAATTGGACGAATGCATTCGTCCATGAAAAAAAACTTTCTTTTCCTGTTCCTATCCACTTTGTTGCTTTTCACAGGATGTGACCGCAGGACGAACGGCGAAAAACAAAGTTTCATCTCGCTGGGGACCGTCTGTTCGATAACGCTTCCCAAAGGAACAAGACAATCGGTATATGACGCGGCGAAACAGGAAATCATCGCCGTCAACGACAAGTTCAGCCGGACGTCGGAAAAAAGCGAACTTTACGCGCTAAACAGAGACAAGTCGATTGTCGCCAGCGAAGAATTCTATGCCCTCGTCGAGACGGCGGTTTCCGTGGCGAAACTGACCGACGGAGCTTTCGACCCTGCGATCGGAGGCCTTACCGCTTTGTGGAACATCGCCACAGAGCATCCGCACGTTCCCAGTGACGAAGAAATCGCACGCGTCGATCGGTCTTGGAGTGATATCCAGATGGACCCTTCATCCCGACGCATCACTGTTCCCAAGACAATGGACATCGATCTTGGAGGCATCGCCAAAGGGTACGCGGCGGACAAGGCGAAGAAAACGCTTGCAGAGCATGGAGTACGGCAAGGACTTATCAATCTGGGCGGAAACGTTTATGCACTCGGTGCAAAAGAAGACGGATCCGACTGGAGAATCGGCCTCAGGGATCCCAAGGGGCAGGAAGGTTCCGCATTCATCATCATCAATCTCTCGGACAAAGCGGTAGTGACCAGCGGAGGATACGAACGTTACTTTGTCCAAGATGGAAAAACATACCACCATATTCTCGACCCTTCGACGGGATATCCCGCAAAAAGCGATTTACTCTCCTCTTCCATCATCGGAACCGACAGCACGCTCTGCGACGGACTCTCCACCGCGGTGTTTGTCCTCGGGAGCGAAAAAGGACTTGCGTTGATCAACCGTCTTGAGGGCTATGATTGCGTATTGATGAAAACAGACGGAACTATCATCTTTTCAAAGGATTTTCCGTACAAAACAAGCTATCTGACATAAGTTGTTTTGAATTTTATTTATTATAAAAGAAAGAATTATACAATCTATTTTGATAGTATAAATTATTTTTATAAACAAATGTTCTTTCGATTGACATAAGTTATCCGGTTAGATATTGTAAAGATATCATGAAACGGGAAACATTCATTATCATCCCTATGCTCCTCGTGGCGATTCTGGCGCTTGCACCGCTGATGGCTACGAGCACAAACACGACGGCGTCATTTACCTTGAAGTTTCTTTCGGGATCGACTGCGGGCGAAGAAAACATTCTCATCGGTTTTACGGAAAAGGATATTTCGAACGTGAAAGATTTCACCAATGCAATTAGTTCCAATGACACCAGCAAAAGCATGAAAGCGTTCGACAATATTCTGGATGCAAACAAGTCATTCGTCATCACGGAAACGACAACCGAATCCGATACGATGGGATACATTTCATACTACAGCACATCCACAACCGGAGGAACGGTAACCATCGTCGCAGACCACCTTACCTCGACTGCCGACGAAGAGGAAAACCCATATGGCATCGACTACACGCTCTTCGTTGGCGACGCCACATATGACACGGCAAATCCCGAAGCCATCTCCCTGGTAATTCCTGCGGGTTCTCCATCCACCCCGAAATACCACAGTTACGCCGTTCGGTTTTCGCCTCTCGCCTCATCGTTCGAGAACGCGCCTGGAGACGACTACAGCGGCAAGATCATCGTCTCCCTTGCAAGCAACTGAAGCAAGCTTTCGCTCTTAACGAGCATTCAGCTTTTCGGTATAGTCTGTCCTATGGACAAATTGTTTCATCCCTTCACGCCACAAGGCCGTATCGCGGTTCCCGGATCAAAAAGCCAGACGATTCGCGCATATCTCCTTGCCTCGTTCGCTCGAGGGAAAAGCACCGTCATCGGAGCGCTCTCAAGCAAGGACACCCTTGCATGCAGGCACATGTGCGAGGCATTGGGTGTCGTCTTCTTTCCGGACGGCGATATCATGAAGATTGACAGTACGCAACTCCATCCCCGCGACAGGATGTCGTTGGATGCGGAAAACAGCGGTACTTCGCTGTATCTGACCACCGGTCTGGCAGCGTCCTTGGGCGTCACCGTGACGTTTACCGGAGACGAACAATTACAAAAACGTCCGGTTGGCCCTCTTCTGGATGCATATGTTCGTCTCGGAGCAACCATCACGAAGCATAACGGCAATTTTCCTCCCTTTTCCATCAAAGGTCCGCTACGGGGAGGAGATTGCTCCATTTCCTGTCCGACCAGCCAATATCTCTCAAGTTTGTTGTTCGCATGTCCTCTTGCCGAAGGGACGTCGGTCATCGACGTTCCTTTTCTCGCCGAACGGCCATATGTCGGATTGACGCTCGGCTGGCTCAAAACGGAGGGGATTAGGTTGGAGGCAACAGCGGACTGGCAACATATCGTCATTCCCGGTGGACAATCATACAAGCCGTTGGACATGGCGCGGATTCCCGGAGACTGGAGTTCGGCATCCTTTTTCCTTTGTATGGCCGCCATCACGGGAGGCCCCATCACGGTGGATGGCCTCGACAAAGAGGATGCGCAAGGAGACAAACGGATTTTGGAAATTCTCAGGACGATGGGATGCACCGTCCAATGGAACGATGGCACAGTGACCGTCACCAGAGAAGGAGCGCTTCACGGCGGCACTTTCGATCTGAATGACATCCCGGATGCGTTACCCGTACTTGCCGCCACCGCCTGTTATGCCGACGAGGACGTGACATTCGTCAACGTCGAGCAGGCGCGAATCAAGGAAACTGACAGAATCGCGGTAATGCACGAGGAACTGGAAAAACTCGGAGCCGTCATCACCGAACGCCAAGACGGCATGACGATCCACCGTGGGCATCCCCTTCACGGAGGGATATGCGACGGGCACGAAGACCACCGGATCATCATGGCCCTTGCCACGGCAAGCATCGGATTGGACGGAGAACTTATCATACGGGGAATCGACGCGGCAGGCGTAACGTTCCCCACCTTTTTCACACTTTTGGATTCTTTGGGAGGAGCATGAAATGCATACCACACTTTTCGTATACAGCGCTACGGGCAACAGTTATCATGTGGCGAAACGAATCGCCGACGCACTGGGAGATACAGAGATCATCCTGCTGCCTTATCGCGGGGAAGTAAAGGCGAGCGAACGGATCGGCATCATCAGCCCTGTCTATCATTGGGTGACCCCAAAAGTGACGAGCGAGTTTATCTTGAACCAGCTTTCCCAAACGGAGACGAGAAGCATCGGTTACCTGTTTTGCATCCATACCTATGGGGGAGCCTACGGATACGCTCCGATGGGAACGGAAATGCTCCTGCAGGATATCGGATGTCTGTCCAGTTATCAGAACAAGGTGAAAATGCCCGACACGTATATCCCTCTCTTTTCCATACCGACCAAGAGGAAATATGACGCCATTTACGACAAGGCGGAAAAAAGGATCGATGCGATCATCAGGGACATCCAAGAGGAGAAGATCAAGGTGTCGTTCAAGCTTCCCTTGGGAAAATCGCTGAAGAACATTATGACGCGCGTTTCCTACAAGACTTATCAATCCTATGGAGAACAGTTATCCGTAAGTGACGCTTGCATCAAATGCGGTAAGTGCGTACGATTGTGTCCGAACAAGAACATCACGTGGAAACAAGGGGAGAAACCCCGGTTCGGAGAAGACTGTCTGGCATGTTTCGCATGTCTTCTCGGCTGTCCCGAATCCGCCATTGGATACGGTCCAAAACACAAGACGGCAAGCTATCCAAACGAACGAAGCGGATTCGACGCCATCAGGAAGTGAAGGATGTACGATTTTGATGAAGTTGTAAACAGGAAAGGAACTCTTTCCGTCAAATGGAACGGGGACGCCATTGCGTCCATCGCAGGGAACAGGAATGCCGAACCGTTTTGGGTTGCCGACATGGATTTTAAGGCGGCGCCAGAAATCGAGGCCGAAGTCGTCAAAGCGGCAGAGACCGCAACATACGGATATCCTCATTTTAATGGAAACAGAGAGGTATTCTGTGGATGGGCTCAAAAACGTCACGGCTGGACGGTGAACCCCGAGGATGTTGTCATCTGCCAAGGGATGCTGACAAGCATCGCCATGATGGTCGAGACGCTGACCGCTCCAGGAGACGGCGTCATCGTTCCCATGCCCGCCTATCAGCCGTTCGTCCGCATCGTAAACAACTTGGAAAGAAAACTGGTTCGCTGGCCGTTGTTGTATGACGACTACACACACAAGTTCTCTTTGGACTGGACCGTACTGGACCATCTCTGCGAGAAAGCAAAACTCCTTATTTTTTGCAACCCCCACAACCCTTCCGGTGTGGATTTCCCCGAATCGGACCTGACTACGCTGTGCACCATCGCGGAACGGCACCATACGACGATCATCTGCGATGAAATCCATGGGGATCTCGCCTTCGGGACCCACGTTCCATTACTGAAAGTCGCCGAAAGAACCGGAGTCCGCGCCGTTACATGTATGGCACCTTCAAAGACGTTCAACATTGCAGGCGAACATTTTTCCGTCGTGGTCACACGTGACGAGAAAATTCGGGAAACGCTGAAACGAAGAATGACGCAATTGTTCAGCGGAGAAACATCGTTCTTTTCCACTACGGCGGCCATCGCCGCTTATTCGTACGGATATCCGTGGCTGATGGAGTTGATCACCTACCTCGAGGGAAACTGCAACCTGATCGACCAATTCTGCAAAGAGCGCATCCCGGGCATGACTTTCATCCGCCCTGAGGCGTCGTTCATCGGATTCATCGACTGCTCCGGCATCCTTCCCTTGGTGGAGAAAGACGCAAAAAGCAACCCGACGCTTTACGATCCGACGTTCTCCCCCGCGGGAGGGGTTCTGAGCCGATTTTTTGGACAACGGGCATCCGTGGCGGTCAACGATGGCACATGGTTCGGCGGCGATTCGTATCGCACGTTCGTTCGTTTCAACTACGGGGTACGATGCGAAAACATCAAACACGCGTTCGAGAGAATCGAACGGGCCGTCAACGCTCTTCGCTGAGTTTTTTCGCACATTCTTTCAGCACTTCCGAAACGCTTGGATGGGGGAATACCGTCTCCAGAATGTCATTAACGGTACGGTTATCCTTGATGGCCGCAGCACACCCCCATACCATTTCGCTGACATACGGTCCCATTAAGTGCACGCCGAGGATAGTTCCTCGGTCGTCGCAGATCATCTTCACCAGGCCCGGAGCCCGTTTTCCTTCCTCGACCAGCGTTCTCCCGCTGAAACGCGCCAAAACGGATGCGACGTGAACGGACAACCCCGCCGCTTTCGCCTGTGCTTCCGTCAAACCGCATCCTGCGGCTTCAGGATTGCTGTACACGACCCATGGAACCGCACGCCAATTCACCTTCTTGCGACCGGAACCGAATGCATCGTCCACGGCCACTTCGGCCATCGTCGCGGCGCTATGGGCAAGCTGACTCCTTCCGTTGCAATCCCCGATCGCCCACACGTTCGGAATCGATGTGCGCATGTTTTCGTCGACAACAATCCCATGCCGGTCCTTCTCGAGGGAAAGATGTTCCAATCCGGCATAATTGGGCCTCCGCCCGGTAGCCAACAATACGAAATCCGCTTCCAACGAAGTCTCTGTCCCATCCGGTCGCCGAAACAGTACCCCATGTTCCACGGAAAGGACGGTACAGCCAAGATGAAACGTCACGGGAGCCAAAGCACGACGCATTTGACGCGCGACATCCCCGTCCATCATAGGAAGGATTTCGGGAAGCATTTCCACGACATCCACCGTACAATCCAGCATTGAGAAATATGAAGCGAACTCGATTCCGATCACTCCGCCGCCGATGATGACGACCTTCTTCGGCAATGTCTCCAGCCGCAGGGCGTCATCGCTCGTGCCCACCCCCGTCCCCTGTCTCACTCCGGGAATCGGAGGAACGGACGAAACCGAACCGGTCGCAATGATCAGCTTTTGCGTCTCGTACACCGTTCCACTCACAAAAACGTGGGAGGCATCGAGGCATTCGGCTTTTCCGGCAAGCACTTCCACGTGCGCCGTCTTCTCTTCCAATGCAACGCCATCCCTGAGCGTCGCGACAACATCATCCGCCGCCCGATGCGCGACAGCAAGATCGTAGGAAGAATCCCGAGCGACGATGCCAAAGGATTCCCCTCCTTTTACCTGTCGGTACAGCTTCGCTCCGTGGAGTAAACTCTTGGTGGGAATGCATCCCTTGTTGGTACAGGTCCCGCCGAGGGCTTCCGCTTCAACGAGCAATACCTTCTTCCCCATCTCTCCCGCCAGACGAGCCGCTTTGCTCCCGCCCGGCCCCGAACCGATCACGATCACATCATACATCGCTTGCATTCCCCCCCCAGATCTCTGAACGCCGCGCAAATCCCTTTCATCATTCGCTTCGGTTCATCCCCTACGATCCGAATGACTCCGTCCGGCACCTCCCGTCCACAATCATCGACGACGGCGAAAAACTTCCCGCCACGAAGACGGAGCATGGAAAGAATCTCCGGGTCCGGAGTCTGCCCATCACCCAACGGTTGCACCACATAATCCGCACCACCTGTCTCTTCGCACAACCAATTCGTCAGATCCGCTTTTTGTCCATGCCCCAACGCCACCGTAATACATGCTTCCCAGTTCAAATCGGAGGCGAGTTTCTCCGATCCCACGCCGGATAGGACAAGGAACGATCCCATCCCGCTCAAAATCCGGGACAGTTTTTCCGGACAGGCGATGACGAGCGCAACCTTGTCCCGTACCACATCTTCCATCTCGTCCGACGGAGGAAGATCGAAAATTGACGACACGCCCTCCCCCCTGCACGCTTCGTCGTAGTTCGTACCCAAGGAAAAGACGTCTCCATCGGAAAATCCCACAGTCTCCGGATAAAGAGTCGTCTTTTTGCTCCAAAGTCTCAGCTCCTCGTGCCAAAGGGGGATGGAGGACGCGGCAAGCGGCAAGGGAGACAGTACCATGCGCGGATTTGCCTCACTGGCATGGACGATCAGATTCCCGCAAGCTCCCCGAAGCAAACATGCCTCAATCGAACGTTTTCGCATCGTCTCTCTCCTCTTTGTCCAACCATCGTACCTCCGTCGGGTTCCTCAAATAGATGATGGCGGTTCTCACCGGCATCCGATACATGCGTTCCGTCGCCTTCCGGTACAAGGAAAGCTGTCCCCTATGGACTGACGGATCATCGAGCTGATCCGTTTTGAAATCCAGTACCTCGATATGGTCCGGCTTGTGAACCAACACATCCACCGCTCCTTCGACCACCACAGGACTTCCTTCAAACGTTTCATGGGAGGAAAAACGCACCTCCGTCTCGGGATGAAACGGGGCGACTTCTTTTCGGTAGTATTCGCTGGAAAGAAACGCCTTGCACAATGTTTGCCCGTCGTCAACCAACACGCTTTTTCGTCGTGCGTCCAACTTTTGCAATCCCTCAGGAAGCAATAGGACGGGATCCTCCGTCTTTCCCGCCATAAAGGATTCCACCAAGCGATGGACAAACGTCCCCCAGTCCGCAACGGCGTCGGGATCCATTGTAACCGCTTCCTTCAAGACGGCATCGCTCTTCAGCGACGGAAGTGCGACGGCTTGCGGCGTATGAGTCCCTTCAGGGGCAAACGCCGTCGCCTTGATTCTTCGAAGCGGCATCGAATAAGAAGGTTTCTCCGTCCCATAAAAGGACAAAACGCTGTTTTCCGGAACGGCGGATTGATCGCGATCGACAAACAGCGCCTGCTGAGGAATTGTCTTGATCGCCTCCACGTTCACGTCGGGACATCCGCAACGGTAGATTCCCTCGTCTTCGTCGTACGACACGTCGAACGCCGCCTCCATCCAATCCAACGCATTACCCGCACTCGATCTCCCATGGAATCCGCTGAACACAAGATGGTATTCCGCACGCGTAACCGCCACATACAACAACCGTTTGGTCTCCGCCACCATCTCCGTTTTCGCTTCCTCCGCATCAAAGAACAGTTTCCCCACACCGGCATACCCACCGCCAGGCCTGTCGTCGTAATACGGAACGGGTTGGGAATCAAGAAAGAAATACGGACCGGATCCCCGAAGGGAACCTGCGTCGAAATTGGAAACGAATACCACGGGAAATTCCAAACCCTTGGCCGCATGAACCGTCATGATCCGTATCGAATCTCTTGCTTCCGCGATGACTTCGCCGCTCTCGCTGTTCATCGCATCCGCCGAACCGAGGAACGGACGCAGATCATCAAGAAACGTCACCAGGGATTCCCCGTTGTTCTGGGCCAATTCCGCAAGCCGGTACAGATAGTCGTAGTGGTCCAAATACGCATGGTAGCCGGGTCGTTCCAAATAAAAGAATCGGTAACCGAGATTGTACCACAAATATTGGACCAACGCCGGCAACGTACTGGCTCTGGCGTACGCTTTCGCCGCCTGATAGCGCGCGCAACATTCCTGATAATCGGCGCATTGGGGAGATGCCTCGGGATCAAACGCCGCTTTTTGCTCGTTAATTATGGAAAACACCTTTTCGTCGGAAAGCGCGCAGAACGGGCTACGCAGCACGGAAAGAAATGCCAACCGGTCCTCAGGATACACCAATGTCTGAAGAAACGCATAGATATCATTAGCGGGAGATTCCAGCATCAAGGACCGGGACACTTTGCCGATGGTATAAGGAATGTCCTGGGCTTTGAACGCCCGCTCGAAACTCATTTGATGGCTGGTGTTCCTCAAAAGCAAGGCGATGTCACAAAACCGGGGACGACGAACTCCTCCCTGCCCGTCAGCAATGAGATAGTTGTCGGTATCGAGCATCTCCCTGATTTTTTTCGCCACGGAGAAGGCTTCGCAATCGGCATTCTCCGCATCCTCATCATCATGTTCTCCTCCCTTGGGTTTGACCATCAAAGTAAAGGAACCTTCAACTCCGGGAGACGCCTTCCGTTCTTTCAATTCGGTGAATGTGGCTTCGCATGATTTTCCCTCATTTTGCATCACAAAGCGGAACAACGTGGAAAACAAGGATATCAGTTTCGGTTCGGTACGGTAATTGGTGGTCAGTTCGATGGCCGCTCCGCCTCCAAGTTCCGCCGCCAAATTCTTGAAGACGGAAACATCCGCACCACGGAACTGGTAAATGGATTGTTTCTCGTCGCCAACGAAAAACAATCGGTCCGGCAGCAAATCGTCGGGAGAAGGGATTCCTTTTTTATCGAATGAGTCTTTGGCGGAAAGCAGATACAACAAATCTTTCTGCGCTTCGTTGTCATCCTGGAATTCGTCGATCATGATGGACTTGAACCGATGAACGTAGGAACGTCGTAAATCCGGCTGGTTCTTCAGAAGATCGATGGCCAACGCGGAGACATCCCCGAACGTCAGTATTCCGGTCCGCCGCTTCGTCGCCTGGAACGCATCCTCGTACCGACGGAGAAAATCAATCATCGAAGCCACGTCATCCTGCTTTTCCAAGGCGTTGCAACAACGTCGGAAGCCGTCGCCCGCGGAGGAGAACTCATCGCTCATTTCCTTGATCAGCAAATCCCCCTCTCCCTTGCCTCGGGGTTTGCTCCAAGAAGCTTCGGGGGCTTCAAGCACACACATCCATGTTGTATCATCGGGAGCCGCGTCAAACGCTTCAAGACACCGTTTCGCTTGGACAACGGCTTTTTTCGAGGATGGCGCAAGAGCGTCGGATTCTCCCGTTTTCACAATCCGGGACAAGGAACTGAGAATGATTCTCCTCTCTTCTTCCCGTTTCTCCGCCATCGCCGCTTTCACATGATCCGCCAAATCCTCGGGAAGCCTGTGCGGCAAATGGAATTCCTTCTTCGCGAGAATCGTAAGAAGATCCACCGCTTCCTGAGGTTTGTAGAGACGGGCAAAAACGTCTGCGCCTCTATCCTCTTTTACTGCGGACAGCATCTTGCGCGCGAGCATTACGGCATTTCGCTCGTTCTCCCCTCCATCGTCCCCTTCCGGAGTGTAATCGCTCGTCAGCCCATAGAGATACGGCTCGCTTCTGAGAATTCTGGAGGAAAATCCGTCCAATGTAGAAATGGACGCTTTGGGGAAATGATGTTCCCATTCATCCATAAACAACGCTCTGGTATCTTCATCAAGGGCGTCATCGCGACAGAAGCGTTGGATCAACGAACCGATCCTTGCCTGCATCTCCAGCGTCGCCTTCTCGGTGAACGTCAATGCAAGAATCTCATCCGCATGGACACCATCCAACAGAAGCCGAAGGTACCGATATGAAAGTACCGTGGTTTTCCCCGATCCCGCTCCTGCGCTCACCACAAGATTTCCATCCGTCTCCACGGCTCGTTTCTGATCCGGATCAAGCCTTTTTCCCATGATGGCCGCTAATTCCACGATGGTGTTCATTGCGCGGAAAACCTCCTTCTGCAGGCAAAACGATAGGCGCAACCGCCACAACTGGCTTTGCTCGGCGTTGCGGGAAAGCAGCCGCTTCGTACGGCATCGGCCAACGCAGAAAGGCAACGTTGCATTTTCCGTTCCCCCGCATCCCGATTCCCTACCTTGTCCTTATCCCAGATCGCAAGGTATTTTCCGTCCTTGATGACATAGTATCCCGCCCAAGAAACATCTTTTCCCAAGGATGAGTGCACCAACGTACGGTACAAAGGAAGTTGCAAGGAAACAAATTTGTCTTCCAGTTCCCGTGGATCCTTCCCCGATCCCGTCATCGAAAACGGAGCTTTTCCCGTTTTGTAGTCAATGACGGCCATGGTTCCGTCCCCCATATCGACAATTCTGTCAATCCGTCCCTGCAAAGACAGAAGGGAATCCCATTTTGCCGTAAGTTCCTGTTCCGTTTTATAGGTGGCCGTCCCTGCAAAGAGGATGCGTTCCGCTTCCAGGATCCGCATGCAAGCATCGCGATAGAAATTCGTGATCCAAACCCGCCCCGCAGGATCGGGACCGTCATCTCCGTAGGTTTCCCGCATGCTCTCGTCGAAGCACGTTCCCAGCAATGCCCGATACGATTCCATGTTCCCGACATCAAAGCGGCCTACCGAATCAAAAAACTTCCGGTACGCGGAGTGAAGCATGTTCCCGACCGTTTTTGCATCGACCAAATCCACAAGGAATTCCATCTCGGTGACTCCGAACACATACTTGCAACTCCAGGCAAACGGACAAAGGACGAACAAATCCAAAGAAGTGGGGGAAACGCCCAATCCCTTTTCGCGTTGCAAAAGGAGATCGGCGCGGAACGGATTGTCGGGCGCAGTGTAATCCGTCATGGTTCCCCGGATATGACGCGAAGATTCGCGGGACAATCGTTGGAACCACGTCGCTCGTCCCGTTACCGTCCCGTGTTTCCAAAGGATCCGTTCGTCCTGATACCTGTCTTCGCTCACGGGCGACTCGATCTTCCGGGAAAACAACGACGGCGCGCGACGATCCCCTCCATAATCCTTGACATGATAGGAAACGACCGAACCGCCAGAGGCGGCGAGAAGGAGGTTCGCTTCGGTCAAATCCTCCTCTCCGCGGCCGACTCCGATGATCGTATCCGGCAGACAATCCAAAGGCTTGTCGATCGTCTGAGTCGATTTCCAATCCATTGAAAGGAAAAAATGATGGGGAATATCCAATGTGTTCGCATCCGTCCAACGATAAACGTGAATGCCAGAATCTGGAGAAGGGGCCTGAGGAACATATAATCTTTTGCTCAGATAGGTGATGAAGAGAGAAAGAACCGATATATGGCGGGTAACGGAACAAAGTTCCATCGAGACACGCATTTTCTCCAGCGCGTCCATACAGAACGTATATACTTCCTCTCCGGGAAAACCAAGCCATCCTCCCGAAAGAAAATAATGGTCCTGAAACGCGTGCAGCCGTTCCAACAACCCGTCCACCGTATCCGTCGTGTTGATTGCGATGATGAAATTCTTGAATTCCGCGTACCAATCCATCAGTTCTCGGTTTCGTAGTCCAAGAAGCCACGGATCGTCCCTACCCAAGGAACCTTGGTCGATGGACCGACGCACCGCTTCCTGAACGAACCGGTGGGCGAGATTCGTTTGCGTATCTGACCAGGGAAGGGCGATATCGAGAAGAAACGCTTTCATGTCACCCAGATTGAACTCGTTCACATATATGTCCTGAAGACATTTGAAGAAACGACCTGCAGGATGAGAGAGCGGAGATTTCCCGAAACGGAAGGAAAGGGGCACGTCGTACAACGGAGCCAGACTTTCCAGACATGGAAGCATCTGCTCGTCATTCGCGGTCGAGATGACGATATCATCCATCGGAACGCCCATATCCAAAAGCCGTTTGGTTTCTCTGAGCGTCTCCCTTACTTCCTGAACATGATTGGCATACGAGATGATGCCGCCGAACTTACCGGCGGGAGAAGGAAATGCCTTGACGGAAGAATCGTGCAACAGGGATAGAATGCGCGAATGGCCGGGCAGGACATCGGAAAACAAAATCCGGTATCGCGCCCCCAATACGTTTACGGGATTCCGGTATCGCGGCTCGTACAGATGCTTTTCTTCCAGAAACGTCGTGTAACCGGCATACAACGTCCGCAGGTCCTGTCGCATCTCCGGTTTCAGCAATCCAAACGCCTTGCATCGGCAGACATCCTGCAATTGCGGAAGGATGGAAGCAAGATACCGTTCAACCCGAGCAATGGAATCGTCCGACACCGGCTGAAAATAGGAAAGGCGATGTTCGCGCCCCCATTGTTCGACAAACAGAAAACGGACCATATCGTCGGCCGGAATCTCATCCCCTTCCCCTCTCTCGAACAGGGAAACAAAAGTGTCCCAACTGATCGCATGGTCATCACGAATCGCCGTTTCATCATTTTGGAACACATAGCTCCGCAACCAGTATCTGGCGGAAACCTCGCTGGGAAACACGCATATATCCCCGCTTTGCAGGTGTTTGAACACATACGCTTGTTTTTCAGTCATCGCTTCATTATAACGGATTGGAACGGCGGAATGCAAAAAACATTTTCCAAACCGACGGAAACCGCTACAATGCCGGTATGGAGAAACCAAGTCCCGCACGATTTCTCATCTCTTCCTTTTTCGTATACGTCCTATGGTACGCATTCGCTCCGGTCGCCACGTTCCTTTTTCGTACCCTGCCTGTCCCGGAGCCGTATCACACCTACGTCACCGTCATGGCTCCATCCCTGATCATGGCGATGGGAGTCTGGGCGGCATCGAGATGGATTCTTCATATTCCTCTATTGGAACTCATACGACAAAACCAACGGAAGACGGCTTGTTTTTTTATCCCGTTTCTCGCATATTTTTCCACCACACTTGTGGCGTTCCTTATTTCGAAGCGTTCGTCTCCATCCCTGTTCACCGCAACGCATCCGGCCGCTACGACATATCTTCTGATGCTCCTGTTGATCCTGCCTTTCAACTTCATCCAGTGCGCCGCGGAGGAATACATGATGCGGATCATCCCCAGTCACAGCATCAGCGACAAATTGGGTTCCGCACTCCTTTGCATGGTCCTGTTTGTAATCCCGCATCTAGGCAACACTGAAGTTGCCCAAGGAGCGAGCGTCCCGCTCGTTGTATCCTACTATGCCATCTTCGGATTCTTCGGCACATGGTTCAGCTTGCTCACGGGAGGCTTCGAGTTCTCCCTGGGAGTCCATATGGCGAACAACCTGTTCATCGCGCTGGTATGCAATTACCCCGTAACGCCGATGAAAACTTCGGCTCTGTTTCTCTCGGGAGAACCGGTAGGCACGTGGAAGGACATCGCCGTGCTTTCCTCGGCCTTGTTCGTCGCATTCATCGCCACGCGGAAAGCGATAAAACGCTGAACCTCTGGTCAGGTTTCCCGCTTCTTTCTATACTTTTGCTACCATGGGAACAAAACGAAAACCCAAAACACGGAAACGGAACAAAACAGGAAAGAGATTACTCTTCTCCGTTCTCGTCGTCTCCCTACTCTTCGCCTTGTTTCTGGTCTTCACGCCGGGAACGG
>JBAXYP010000006.1:0-18834 GCA_041670725.1 Sphaerochaetaceae bacterium | reverse complement strand
CTGCCGAAGCCGGATTCGTAGGGATGGAGAATCGCTTGCTTGCCGAAATGGTGTCCGCCTCCGAACCGACGACTTCTTCCTTGTGCTCAAAACCGGTGGCTACGACGGTCACCTTGATCCGATCGCCCAATTCGGGATTGAATGCCTGTCCGGCGATGATCAGCGCGTTTTCGTCGCAGTTCTGGGTGATCAGTTCGACCACGTCCTCGTATTCCTGAAGGGTGAGGTTTTCCGATCCGGAAAGGTTTACCAGCACGCTCTTCGCACCGGCAATGGATGCGTTCTCCAACAGCGGATTGCTGATCGCCTGCCTTGCGGCATCGACGGCCCTGTTCGCGCCTTCACCGAATCCGATACCCATCAAGGCATCGCCTTTTCCTTTCATCACCGTCCTGACATCCGCGAAATCGATGTTGATCTCCCCCGGCTCGGTGATCAGTTCGCTGATCCCCTGCACTCCCATGAACAGCACTTCGTCGGCCATGAGGAACGCCTGTTTGATCGGTGTGTTGTTTTCGACGACCTTCAGCAGATATTGGTTTGGAATGATGATCAGCGTATCGACGTTTTTCCTCAGCTTCTCGATGCCCGTCTGGGCGAGGATCATCTTCTTCTTTCCTTCGAAAGCGAACGGAGTCGTCACGACGGCTACGGTCAGCGCATTGCAACTCTTCGCGATCTCTGCGACAACCGGTGCGGCGCCGGTACCCGTCCCGCCGCCCATGCCGGCGGTGATGAACACCATGTCGGCGTTCTCCAATTCCTTCTTGATGTCTTCCTTGCTTTCCTGGGCCGCCTTCTCGCCCACCTCGGGTATCCCGCCCGCACCAAGCCCGCCGGTCAACTCCCGTCCCAACGGAAGCCGCACCTGGGCGTTGGAACGCTGCAGAGCCTGCATGTCGGTGTTCATCGCGACGAATTGTACTTTTTTCAGGCCGCTCGCAATCATCCGATTCACAGCGTTTCCGCCACCGCCGCCAACCCCCACCACTTTGATGACGGTGGCGGCAGTTTGCTCGTCCTTAACCATATCTTCTACGTCGAACATACCAAAATCCATTGGTGTCTGTTTGTTGTTATCCATTCGTCAGCCCCTCAAAAAAGCGTCCTGAAAAAACTTTTGATCTTTGAGAATGCCCCACCTTCTCCGCTCCGTTCCTGTTCCCTGCGTTTCTTTGGTTGCGGCCCGTCATCCTTCACACGTTTCGCTTCGCTCTTCAACAATCCCAGCACCGTACTGTAGCAGGGATTGATATAGGAGCGGTCCAGCCCTCCGATCGCTTCGGGAAACCCGAGCCTTGCGGGAATGCCAAAAATTTCGCTGGCCAGTTCGGTGACGCCGGAAAGGAGCGCCCCGCCACCCACCAACACCACGCCTCCGCCGTACGAGCCCTGTACGCCCGTCTTGTTGAGGTTCGCCTGAAGCCTGCTGAAAATCTCCGCCATCCGAGGTTCGATGATCCGCGAAAGCTCCCGTTTTGGCATCCTGATGGAAGGGAGTCCCTGCACCTGCGGAATGATGACCATCTGATCGGCAGGTACGGACGGAACGTAACTGTGGCCGCATTCGCATTTTATCTGTTCCGCGACCGTTTTCGTCTTGTTGAGGATATAGGCGAGATCCCCCGTCACCGAATCCCCCCCCAAATTGATGCCACCTGTGTAGATCGGGGCTCCGTGACTGTAGGCAATCATGTTGCTGGTCCCTCCGCCGATATTGATCAGTATCGCCCCCATCTCCTTTTCCTCAGGGCTGAGGACGACTTCGGCGTCCGCCACGCTTTGCAGCACCATCCTCCGCACGGAAAGCCCGGCGCGAGTAATACACTTGCGCTCGTTCTGACAAATCGAGGAACTCGCCGTAACGATCAGGACGCGGCTTTCCAACCGGTGTCCGAGCATGTCGACAGGATCCTTGATGCCGGTTTGTCCGTCGATACGAAATTCCTGAACCAACGTATGGAGTATCTCCCTGTCCTGGGGAAGCTCGAACGCACGCGCAACTTCGAGCGAGCGGTAGATGTCCTCCCGCTTGATCTCCTGATCCTTGCTGTTTATCCCCACCACGCCGTTGCTCGGAACCCCGATGATGTTTTCCCCGCCGATGCCGACGACCACGTCGGTTACCTCGACACCCGCCTGAAGCTCCGCCTCGTTGGTAACGCTGGAGATGGTCTTGATCGTCTGTTCGATGTTGACGATGGAACCCGCACGAACGCCCTCGCTCGGACGCTCGCAGAGGGAATCGACCATAAGCCTGCCGTCACGATCGACCGAACCGATCACGCAACGGATTTTGCTTGAGCCGATATCCAGCCCCATCAACATTTTGTCCCCAGCCATCCTGCAACCTCCGCTAACGGCGAACCAGCCCGGAATCGTATACATCGTACCGGATAGGATATTTACCCGGCATCACTCCCTTCTGTTGCTCCTTCACCACATCAAGCGCCTGGGACAGACGTGACGGGTCAATCTTTTCACGAATGGAGACCAGCACGTTCAGAGGTTCGAGAACGAGAACAACTTTTCCGAAACTGTTGCTACTATTATTATCGTATTTCACTGCAGTTATCAAGGATGTATTGCCAGATAAGGAACCAACCATCTCCAATACGGAACGGAATCCATCGTCCATCCCATACCGGCGCAGCATTCCTCCATACGAATCAGACACTTCGACGCGTAGGACATCCTCGGGATACACCTCACGCTCGTCGGATCGGAGAGGAATGAGCGTATCAGAGACCACGACCGACGAATCCGTCACCGTATCCCCGTCCATGCAAAGGATGACGGCACGCGCATCCACCAAACGGAGCGTGACATCCAGCACCCCGGAGAATCTTCGCTTGACGCTTACCGACTCCACGATCGGATCCCGTCGCAAAGCCCTTACCATCTCCGCGTGAGTGAAGGCATAACCATTCTTCCCATACCATTGACGAAGCGTATCCATGACGGAAGCAGGGATTTCCCGTCCTTTTTGCTCGGTGACGCGTATTTCCCTGATGGTGAAAGAGGGGACGAACTGCAACGAGAATCGGATGATGACGGAAAACGCGCATGCAATGCATAAGAGCACCAGCCAATTGCGCACGCTCATGAAGTGCGTTCCTCCTCTGATGAGGGGAATTCAATCGTTTTTCGCTGGTCCCCCGAAAGACCGCTTTTCTCGAATGGGATCCGTCCCGAGGAGATCAGCATGATCCGGTAGATGACAGCGCATGAAACGAGCACGATGAACAGGTTCGTCCCTCCTTGGCTGAAGAACGGAAGCGGGATGCCCGTCGGGGGAAGCAAGCCGGTGACCACGGCGATGTTGATGATCGCCTGCCAGACGATCATCGTGGTGAACCCGAAAACAAGATACGAAAGAAAAGCATCCTGTCGTTTCATCCGCTGGTAGGTCTTGTATCCCAAGATGGCGAAGACGGCGAACAGCGCGAGGATGAACAATACCCAGACGAATCCCGTCTCCTCGCACATGTCTGCGAAAATGAAATCGTTCTGCACTTCAGGAAGAAGACCAAGCTTGTACGTCCCATTACCAAGCCCAACGCCGAAAAAGCCTCCGGCCTTGATCGCCTGCAGGGATGTATTGACCTGGTAGTTCACCGACGCGCTGTCCAATTGCGGCATGAGAAAACTCGCGATTCTCCGCACGCGGTATGGAGCGGAAAGCATGGTGATCGCCCCTGGAACGATGATGACGGCCACAATGAACAGGAGCGGACCGAAACCGATACCTCCAGCGATGAACATCGCAAGGCACAGCCCCACGAATACGATCGTTGAACTGAAGTCGCGCTGCATGACGATCAAAGCGGAAAAAACGGCCATCAGGATGAAAGGCACGACGAACTTTGAAGCCCCCCTGCGTTCCTTGCGGAACCAAAAGGCCAGAAAAAACACCATGGAGAACTTTACGACCTCCACGGGTTGCAAGGAAAGCGGACCGATCCTCAACCATCTTCGAGCGCCCAGAACGGTGTTTCCCAGAGGAGAGAACAGACACAACAGCATCAACGCGAAGGATAAGAGAAGCAAAGGTACGGATGCGGCCGAGAACCATCCGACGGGAACAAAACGTACGGCGACCGCGACGGCGAATGCCGCGACGGCGAACAGCGCTTGCCGGGCAAAATAGTAATAATGAGGCAATCCATGGCGGATAGCCTCGTCATAGGATGCGCTGTACAGCATAATCAATCCGAAACCGGTGAGCAGAAGCACGATGCACAGGAAAGTGAACGCACTGTTCACCCCCTCATCCTCCGATTCTTGCTGCGTGTAGGTGATGTTCCAGTCATCAAATTGTCTCCGTCTGTCCATTCTCTACCCCTTGTAGACAAGATAGGCGACGAGGGACACAAAAAGGGTAAGCAGAGTGTATCCGGTTACGATCGCGCGTTCCGCAATCCCCTTTCGCTCAAACGCATGATGGAGCGGAGCGATGGTGAACAGTTTCTTCCCCAACGCCCGGATCGAAATGATCTGAAGCAGGGAGGAAAACAACTCAACGCAGAGGACGGAACAGGCGATGAGCGTCACCCCTTCCGTTTTGTCCATCAGGGCCGTCGTGGCGAGCACCGCACCGATGGCGTTGCTTCCGGCATCCCCCATGAAGTATTTCGCCGGCTTCACGTTGAACATCAGGAATGCCGTCAACGCGCCGATGAACGCATACAGAAACGGGTTGCCCCCGATCACGCTCATCAGGATCAGCGGGAGAATGGTCACCAAGGCGGCCAGTCCATCCAGTCCGTCGGTGATGTTCACCGCGTTGGCAAAAAACATCAGGTACAGGATGGCAAACAGATAAAAGAAGGTTCCCCAGTCACGACCGAACATACGGGTGTCGAGATTGTCGGAAAAGGAAAGGGCGTACACGACGAGTAGGGACGCAATGAACTGAGAGACCAGTTTCACGCGAGGGGTCAATCCGTCTCCGTTTTCCGTTTTTGTCTTCTCCACGTCGTCCCACAACCCGATCAAACAGAACAGCCACATGCTGAGCAGAAGTATCGGATTCATTCCGGTAATAATGTTTGCGACCGTAGTCCCCGCGCAGAATGCGATGCCGCCGATCGTCGGCGTACCCGCCTTTTTTGCTTGGGTTTCAAGCAATTCCGGTTTGATCCTCACCACAAGCGTCTTGTCCCCCTGCAACATCATGCGGGAGAGCAGATAGGTGACCGCAAACCCCAACCCCATGGCAATGATGATCTGTTGCATATCACCTCCTTATCCTGCCGTTCTGAGTACGGGAAGAAGCCGTTCCATCGTAGCGGCCCGGGAACCTTTTACCAGGAAAAGATCCCCCCTTCGCACGGATGACGAAACTTCGTCCGCCAAGGTGTCGAAATCATCGGTGAACAAAAGTTCGCCGTCCCAACCTGAAGCCTTCAGCAACCGGTACGCATCGTGCATCTCTTCCCCGTACAGGAACGTGGAGCGTATGTCGGAACGGAGGATTCTCCTCGCGACCTCCTCATGTGCCGTTTTGCTTTCCGCTCCCAGTTCCTTCATCGGTCCGAGCACCACCTTCTTGTTTCCTTTCCACGAAAGCGAATTGACATAGTCAAGGATGGATCGTGTGGAATCCAGGCTGGCATTGTAGCAGTCCTCGATGATCGTCACGTCGCCTGAAAGTACCGTCGACCGACCCTCCATCGGAGTGAAACCGGCGAGCCCTTCCGCGATCTCCTCGTCCGACAGACCGAGAAAACGGGCCACGGAAACGGCGCCCGCGATATCCGAAAGCAGATGGGCGCCCACCGCATTGATATGGCAGGGGATCTTGCCAAAGGAAAGATCCCAACCCTCCAGGCCTCGGCTCACCGCACGAAGCGATGAACTGTCGTACTGTCGCAGAATGACATGATGCTCACGTTCGATGCTTTCAAGGTACGGGCATCCTCGTCCTATGAACCCGGCGTCGACTCCCTCATGGAACAGTTTTCCTTTCTCACGGGCGATGGCGCTGCGATTTCCGAATTTCTCAAGGTGCGAATTGCCGATGTTCGTCAGAATACCGATATCGGGCGTCAAGACGGAAAGCATGTGTTCCATCTCCCCCGTATGATCCACTCCCATCTCGAACACCCCGTAGCGGGTGCCGCCCCCGACGGATAGTACGGAAAGCGGCAGACCGATCTCGGAATTGAGGTTGCCCGGCGTTTTCGCCGTCGGACCTTTCACCGAAAGGATCGATGCGAGAGCTTCTTTCGTTGTGGTTTTGCCGCACGAACCGGTCACCCCGGCATAGGTGACGCTGGAAAAACGGGACAGATGGGCGCGGGCGAAACTCCACAGCGCCGAAAGCACGTCGTCGACGATGATCAACGCAAGGCCGCTTTTCCGGGCGGCTTCGTCGAATCTTGAGGAAGCAATGACGGCACATGCCGCCTTTGCCTTTTTGGCCTGGGGAAGAAACCGCGCGCCGTCACAATGGATGCCGGAAAGCGCGACGAACAAGGAACCGGGACGCATCGTCCTCGTGTCCGTATCAATCGCCTCGATCATACCGGCACGGCCGTAGGTGCGAACGGCACCGAACATCCGCGCTACATCGTCAAAACTGTATGGGCTCGAGAGAACCATTTCATCCCTCCCCACCCACCAACATCACGTTGGAAGCGTCAATTTGTTCAAAACGTACGCCTTGCTGGATGGCGCGATGGACCAAATCCTCCGGCATTCCCTGCATGGAAAGGTGCGCACGCAACACGCGGTGCTGTTCTTCCAACGTGCTAATTTCCTTCTCGACGTCGGAGATGCTCGTTTTGAGCGTGCGGTCCACACCTTCCTTCCAAACGACCGCGAAGATCACCGCCATGATAAAGACCAGCATCGCGATGGTGACGGCATGGCTGATCTTCGAGACGGTGCGGCGCACCGTCACCCTCTTCGCCTCCGAGATCTCATTGATATCAAAATCACGGTCAATCAGCGAGTTCATGCCATCCTCCTAGAGTTTTTCCACGACACGGAGTTTGGCACTCCGAGACGGCGCGTTCTCCCGCGCCTCGTCTTCCCCCGGCTCCACGGGCTTCTTTGTAAGGATGCGCACCACAGGCGCGTCCCCGCCTGCAAGTTCCCTGAACAGCCATTTGACAGGCCGGTCTTCCAGCGAATGGAAACTGATCACCGCAAGCCTGCCTCCGCTTTGCAGGGCGTCCACCGCACCACGAAGTGCCGGAGTGATGCGGTCGAGTTCCCCGTTCACTTCAATGCGCACGGCCTGAAAGGTACGTGTCGCCGGATGGATTCTTCCATACCGGTACGCGGGAGGGACGGCCGCATAGATGATTTTCGCCAGTTCGCTGCTCGACTGTATGTCGCCGCGTCTTCTCGTCTGTACGATGGCTTTCGCGATTCTTCTGGAATACCGTTCTTCGCCGTACTTCCAGATCACGTCGGCCAATTGCTCTTCGGGATATCTGTTCACCACGTCGAACGCAGAGCGGCGTGCGGTGGTATCCAGTCTCATGTCCAGCCGTTCGTCCTTCAGAAACGAGAAACCCCGTTCCGATTCCTCGAAATGGTATGAGGAAATCCCCAGATCAAACAGAACCAAATCAAGGGGCGGACCTGCGTACGAGGTGAAGAAATCATCGAACCACGTGTTGACCGGCGTAAACCGATCGCCAAACGGCCGAAGCCGTTCTATCGCCTTCTTCTGGATCTGGCTGTCACGATCCAGTCCCGTCACGTGGAGGGCCGGATACGCTTCAAGGAACAATTTCGTATGCCCGCCTTCTCCCGTGGTCGCATCGACCATTTCGGCGTTTTCCCTTTTGGGGACGAGGAACGAAAGGACTTCCGCATGCATCACCGGGTAGTGGACGTATTCCATCAGGAACCTCCCAGCGTGCCGCTGAGTTCCTCCGCGGCCTGAGCGAATTTTGAGTCCATCGCGGACAGATAGGTTTCGAAGCCCTGCGGATTCCACAGTTCCAGATACGTTCCCGAACCAAGCAGGGTGCATTCGCTCTTCAGCGCCAGATGCGCAAAATCGCGGAGCGTGGGTGGAATGTTTATCCTCCCGGATCTATCGATGTCGCACAACTGAGCAGGGCTGATGATGTTGCGTTGCAACAGTCTGCGACCGGCGTTGAACGATGCTCCGGGTCCGTTGAGGATGGTATGCATCAGATTCTCGAACCCCAGGGGAAGCATCAGCCACAGGCAGTTTTCCAGACCTCGGGTGACGTACAGCGCGTCCCCATCCATCTCAGACCGAAGTCTGGCTGGAATGAGAATGCGCCCTTTGTCGTCGATGGTCACTCTGAATTCGCCCGTCAGCATTTTCCCTTTTGCTCCTTCCGACACGCCATAAATTGGGATATTTTCCCACTTTCTACCATTAATCTACACTTCGCCCCACCGCAACACAAGGACGGTTATGCGCATTTTGTAGATTGTCGCGAAGAATCGAAAAGTATTTTGCTTAACGTAAGTTTACAGTCTCCATGGCTTTGCTGCATGGAAACTGCCAAATAAAGACGAACGCGGGAATCAAAAAACGACCCCCGCGGGGGTCGTTTCACCAGCTATTGTCGTTTGGGAGAGAAAATATTGTAATCAATGTCTTTGAAAATCACGTCTTTCTTTTCCGCCTTGACAAGCCATTCGGTGTTCACGGCGTTCTTGCACATGTTGCTGTAGACGACGTTGAAATTCTGCAGGTGTTCCTCAAGCCGTTTCTGTGCGTACTGCCCTCCGCTCTTGTGGTACATGATGAATGGCCAATCGCTGTCCATTGCCAGGAGGATTTCACGCGCCGCCTGATTGAGGAATCTCCGCTTCAGGCTCATTTGGTCGGGAAACCGGAGTGCGAGTTCCTCCATCCGCTCGATACTCTGGTGGATATGACGGTAAATCCAAGCATTGGAACCGTCAAGCCACGTCGAACTGAAACCGCCCTGCCCCCACGAAGAGAACGCCGGACGCGCCGTTTCCAGTTCGGGATCATCCTCGAGGAACTGCGTCGGAGTAATGAATTTCACCGTGCATTCCTCACAAGCGCTCTGACGAATCACTTCCTCCAGCCAGTCGAGACCCTCGAACCACCAGTGTCCGAACAGTTCGCAATCGAAACAAAGCGTGGAAAGCGGATCCTTTCCGATGGTCTTCGCGATACGATTGCTCTTGGACGCAACGTTGTAGAGAAAATTCGCGGCGTGTTCTTTGGCAAGCCGCCTGCCGTCGGCAAGACTGTACGGACGTTTCTCGTTTCCGTTGCCCGTGATGGCGCAATACTTGAAGCCGGTGAAGATCCTGTTGCCGTCTTCCTCCACATACGGCCCGATGTAGTCCATCGGGAGATCGTATCCGATGTCGCGATAGAACTCACGGTACCGATGGTCGCAGGGATAGCCGCTGGTATTGGACCATACCAAACTCGTCGTCTCGTAATCACGGGGGAACGCGACGAGTCCGTCGGGGCAACGAACTGGCCGAAACGTGCCGTTCTCCACTTTGTCAGGGGAAAGGAGCATGCTCTGGCTCGCCGTCTGGAACCATGTGATCCCCTTGCTTTTGAGAAACTGTTCGATTCCGGGGAAATATCCACACTCAGGCAACCAGAATCCGCGGGAGATATGACCGAACGAACTCAGATGCGACTGGATGCCTAACTCGATTTGCGCGTTGATCGCCTCGGGGTATTCCTGATACAACGGAAGGTACGCATGGGTGGCGCACGTGGTGATCAACTCGACGACGCCTTCCTCCTCAAGTTTCCGGAACGCCGGCAGGATGTTATGGCCGCAGGCTTCGAAATCCTCGAGGTTCTGTTCGTAGCGGCTTAAGTACCAGCGAGCCATTTCGGCATACTGCGGCTGCTCCGTTTCCGTACGCCTGACCTCTTTCTCGCCAAGTTCGCGATGCATCTGCAAATAGTTGACGAACCGTTGCTGGAGCGGCTCGTCGGAAAGCATGCAGCACAACGTCGGACTCATGCTGAGCGTCAGTTTGAAGGGGATCCTGTCCGCGGAAAGCCGCTTGAGCATCCGCAACAACGGAAGATAGGTCTCGCTGATGGCCTCGTACAGCCAGTCTTCCTCGAGAAACCGTGGGTATTCAAGATGACGGACATACGGAAGATGTGCGTTGAGGATGATGGCGACGTTGTTGGTTTTCATGTTTCAAGGGCCCCTTTGCTGATAATCCTCGCGACGGACCGGAGCATCGCATTATCGGCGACCTCCCCTTCGTTGGAAATGACCGAGGAGAACATCACATTGAATTTGTTTTTGTCCATCGAGATCTCATCGTAGTGATCGTCCCAGTAGGACGGGAACGTCTCGATGGGTTTCGATTTGGCGAGGGTGATGTTGCCGCCGTCCGACTTTCTCCACAGGAGCGAAACGGAATAGACACCCCCGATCCTTGGCAGGTTGATGTTCCACTGTTCGTCCTCGATGCCAACGCGAATGTCAAACGAAGACGTTTCCCCGCTTTCAGGATCCCGCATCACGACGCACAGCAACAATTCGGGATCGGCGCCTTGCACGCATCCCGTAATCTCCCCCCTTGTCGCAGGAGAAATCGACCAATAGGCGTATGCCCACTGGGGATCGCGCAACAAGAGATGGATCGACGTCTCGTTATACGTTTTCGGAAGCTCTTCGACACCAGGCAACTGCACGGACTTTTTCCCCGGAGTCCCGAAATCCGTAAGAGAAGTGAGAAACCGTTTCTGGCTTATCGTGTCACGGGACGGTTGTCCGCCCTCGTCTTCTTCTTCGTATTTTTCCTGGAGTTGTTCGGTCAAATCCTCACGATCCAACGTCTCCCAATCGGAAAAGCCCTCCTGCCGGGCTATATAACGCAGTTCGGCGTCTGACAACAAATCCAGATTAATCAAAACCATGTGGCCTTCCTCATGCGAACAGTTACGATAACTGTAGGGAAAAAGGTAAAACTAGTCAACAATTAGACGGTTTTACCCCCGTTCGTCTCTTTTCTGCTCTTCATGCCTCCGTCCGTTCAAATTCGCAGGAACAAGAAAACATTTTGATGATATGATCAATAATCTTAAAAAAATCTGCGCATATTGCAAAATATGCCGGTACATATTAAGATGATTTTGCACATGGGAGGATACGACAATGAATACGGACCAACTGGACTTCTCCTGGATCATAAGAAATCATCAGAAAAAGAACATCTGTCAGGCTCAGGCGATGTTCCCCATCGAGACCGCGCGCGTCGCCCGCGACTTCCACCGGCAGATTCCCGGATACAACCTCACCAGACTGGTAAGCCTTCCGTCCCTCTCCCATATGTTGGGCGTGGGTGGCATGTACGTAAAAGACGAGTCGCAGCGTCTGGAGTTGAACAGCTTCAAGGTAATGGGAGGTTCGTTCGCGCTGTTCCGTTTTCTGCAGAAGCGACTGGGCATCAGCGACGAGAAAATGAGTTATGCCTATCTTACCGGTCCCGAAGCCAGGGCAAAGATCGGGACATTGACCTTCGCCGCTGCGACGGACGGCAACCATGGTCGTGGCATTGCATGGGCCGCAGGTAAACTTGGACACAAATGCGTCATTTACGTGCACAGCGAGACATCTGCGGCGAGAATCAACGCCATCAGAAGCTATGGCGCGACGGTAAAGGTGATTCCAGGCAATTACGACAACGCCGTACGACAGATCGCCATCGACGCGAAACGATACGGTTGGGAAATCATTAGCGACACTTCATGGAACGGATACACCGAGGTCCCCACGTGGATCATGCAGGGCTATACTACCATGTTGCTGGAGGCCCAGGAGCAATTCTCCGGTCTCGGCATCGTCAAGCCCACCCATATCTTCGTGCAGGCGGGAGTCGGGGCGTTGGCCGCCTCAGTGGTCGGTTTCTACTCGGCGCTGTTTCCTGACGACCCGCCGAAATTCGTCGTGGTGGAACCGGAGAAGGCTGCATGCATCTACCGGTCGGCCGAAATGAACGACGGAGTCCCCCACTCCGTTACGGGAAATCTCGATACGATCTGTGCGGGTCTTGCGTGCGGGGATCCGAGTCCGCTTGCATGGGGGATTCTCAAAGAGGATGCCGATGTGTTCATGAAAGTCCCTGATTACGTCGCCGCCCGCGGGATGCGCATCTACGCCGTGCCGCTTAAGGGTGACGAATTCATCATCAGCGGAGAAAGCGGTGCCATCACGCTCGGCGCCTTCTACTCCATCATGACGGAACCCCAGGCGAAATCTCTTGTCGACTATCTGGGTATCGGAGAGGAGAGCCATGTGCTGTTCCTCAATACGGAGGGCAACACCGATCCCACCCATTTCCGCCAGATTATCTGGGACGGACAGGATCCGGTCCCGAGAAAGTTTCTGACGCAACGCTGAATGGTTTTCGTCCGGCAGCGGCCTGTATCCGCATGATGGATCGTGGTCTGGGAATGCGATGCGTCGCGAATATCCGAGCATGTCGTGTACGGATATCCCCTCGTCTCGTCAAGCCCTTTTTCCATCCTTCTTTGACGTCTCCGCCAAGGGGACATGCATGTTTTTCTTGAAAAGACAACCGTACGTCAAGACAAATGGATGCGTTCATGGTATGATGAAAAATCATATAACCATGAACACCAAACAGTCACAACCCACCGATTTGATCTTCCACGGCCATTTTTATCAGCCTCCGCGGGAAAACCCACGGACGGATATCGTGGAAGTGCAGGACAGTGCCGCTCCGTTCCGAGACTGGAACGAACGAATCTGGGCTTCGTGCTATCGCGCGAACGCCCACAGCAGGTACCTTTCTTCCGGACAAATAGAGAGCATCAGCAATAACTATGCGCACATCAGCTTTAACTTCGGCCCGACCCTTCTCTCGTGGATGTCGCAAAACCATCCGTACACGAGGGAGGCGATCATCCAAGCGGACAAAGAAAGCGTTATGCGTCTCGGACACGGAAATGCGATCGCCCAAGGGTTTAACCACACCATCCTGCCGCTTGACAAGCCGGAAGACGCCAAGATCGAAGTGGAATGGGGGCTTGAGTCGTTCCGGACTTGGTTCGGACGGGACAGCGAAGGGCTTTGGTGTCCCGAGGCGGCGATAAATCCCGTCGTCGTCGACATCCTGGCCGAATGCGGCGTGAAGTTCGTCATCCTCTCTCCCTGGCAATGCAAAGGGATTGAAGCCGACGGAGTGATGTCCGACTTGGGGGAAAGGCCGGCGCCATATGACGAACCCTTTATCCTCACCGGTGCAAAAGGGAGAACGGTCTCGGCGTTTTTTTATCATCCGGGTCTTGCAAGTGGCATCAGTTTCGGACATCTTCTCCGGGATGCGGACAACTTGTACGGGCAACTCCTTTCCATTAAGAAGACCGACAATCCCCGATTGATCCACACCGCTACCGACGGGGAGATCTACGGACACCACGAACCGTTCGGAGACATGGCGCTCTGCGCCTTGATCAAGAAAGTCGCCGAACGTGGAGATTTCGCCATGACAAACTACGGAACCTATCTGTCACGTCATCCGGCGACACGACGCGCCGAACTCTTTGCAGGAGAAGACAACAAAGGTACCTCCTGGTCATGCGTGCACGGCGTCTCCCGATGGTACAAAGATTGCGGCTGCCACACAGGCGGGGAAGAAGGCTGGAACCAGAAATGGCGTCTCCCGCTTCGCACGGCGTTCGAAGGCCTGCACGCCAAGGTCGTCGCCATGTGCAGGGAGACGACGAGCAAAGTGTTCGGAAGCGACGTCGATCCCTACGAGATTCTTTCCCATTTCGGACCGGTCGCGGCGAAACAGATGACGATGGACGCATTTCTCGACGGGCTTACGGCATCGCATCCGTTTGACGAGGCGAACAGGCAGGATCTTGCCGCAATGTTCGTCTGCTACATGTTCTCCATGTATTCGTTCACCAGTTGCGGGTGGTTCTTCTCCGACCTCGGAGGCATCGAACCCAGGCAGAACATCGCCTATGCACTGATGTCCGCCTCGCTGTACAAGGAGATCACGGGAGAAGCCATCCTTCCCAAATTCCTGCTCGACATGCAGGGAGCGAAATGCAACCGTCCTCAGGACGGCAACGGCATGACGATCGCCGCTCAGGAGTGGATGGCGCTTTCCGGTCCGACGCAGGCTGTGTTGTTCTTTCATTTGGCCTATCGTTTCGGCGACGAGGGTAAGCAATACGGCAATTACCTGCTGGAATCTTCCGACGGCCCGTCGTTCCTGCTGTACGACAGGATGTTGCTTACCCATTGGATCGCATATGTCGAGGACAAAACCCCTGTAGGTACCGGACCGATCAAGCTGATTATTACGGTCAACGACCAAATGGGGAAAAGAATCTCCCAGCAAACGGTTTCCAACGAATCCATTCCGCGGTCGATGTTCATCCATTTCAATAAAAAGGTTGGATTCGATCTCGCCATGCTGTCCTACGAGGACATCATCAGAACCGCCGATACGATGCAACGGTTCGGATATCTCGCAGGCAACTGCTCCTACCCGCTCGATCCCGTAGTGGACATGCAGACCATGGGGCTTTCGTTCAACGCACTGGTAAGCATCTTCACCAGATACCGTCAGGATAATTGGAAGGAAGTGAAAGACGCGTTTCTCAGTCTGGCGCGTTTCGTCTCCCGCTCAAAGCGCTCGTATGACAAGGATCGTCTTTCCATGCTGGTCAACTTCGGCATATCCGTCATCGCCGGAACGCTCAAGGGACGGGAGAACTTCATCGACGACGAATTCGCCGGCGCGCTGAAGGAGTTCCTCGGTATGGTACGCAACGAAGGAATCGATCCCGAAATCACACAACTTCAGGAAGCGGTGTATCCGCATCTGTGCGAACCATGTTCCGAGGCGGTCAGAAGCTTGGGCTATGACCTGAATTTCGCAGCAACTGTCGAGCATGCTCAAGGCTGATCTCTGATGCGGAGTCACCGCTGAGCATGCGTGCGATTTCCTTGACCCGCGTCTCTCCGTCGACCGGTTGGATATGGGTGAAGGAACTGCCCATCTCGATGTCCTTCGAAACGACGAAATGCGCATCCGCCTTTGCGGCGATCGACGCCAGATGGGTGATGATGATCACTTGATGGCTTGCACCCAACCCCTTAAGTTGATCCCCCACCGCAATTGCTACGGCACCGCCGATTCCCGCATCGATTTCATCAAAGACCAGCGTCCCCACTTCGTCGTCCTTCTCCAACGTCGCCTTCAAAGCGAGCAGGATACGGGACAGTTCCCCTCCACTTGCGACATCCGCAATATGGTGCGATTCCAGACCGGGGTTCGCGCATATCGAGAACGAGACATCATCACTTCCGGTCGAAGACAGGTCGCAATGAATGACGTCAATGGAAAAAGTGGCTTTTTCCATCCCCAGTTCATGAAGGCGCGTTTCAATCTCTCCTGAAAGTTTCGCGGCCGCTTTCTTTCGTTCGTCGGAAATGACGGCCGCAAACGCATCCAACTCCCCTTTTTCCTCTTTGATACGCCGTTCGGTTTCCACAAGACGCTCCGCCCCGTGCGTGCCTGCGTCAATCTTTTTCCGGGACGATTCGAGAAACGACATGACCTCGGAAAGCGATGGCCCGTATTTCTTCTTCAGCCGTTGCAAAAGGGAAAGCCGCGCCTGCAGTTCGTCAAGCTTCTCCTGACTATAACGCATTTTTCCGATCCGTTCCCTGATCGTTTCCGCAATGTCCCCGCATTCGATTGAAGCACTTTCGAGTCGAGACCGGAGTTCGGCGAGATCGGGATCAAGACGCGATGCACAGGCCATTTCCTTGTCCGCGTCTTTCAAGAGCAAAACCGCGCCCTCCCCTTCCCCCATTCCGTTTAGCAAACCGCAAACCGTTTCGAGATGGGTATGGATTTGTTCGTACGAACTCGCCACCCTGATCTCGTCCGCCACCGTTTCATCCTCGCCTTCCTTGATCGTCGCGTTTTCGATCTCCGAAATTGCATAGGACAGGTAATCAGCCTCCCGAGAGGAGTCCTTCATTGCCGCTTCCAGTTCCGCTTTCTGCCGGAGCAATTGCTGGAAAACGTTCCAATGACGTAAGAAAGAGGAGAGATTCCCTCCGTTTTTCCCGTATGCGTCGAGCACGTCCCGTTGCTTTGACGGCAAGAACAAGCTCTGATGGTCCCGTTGTGCGGAAACATCGACCAGCAACGCCCCTACTTGAGCGAGCTCCGCACGGGTTTTCGCAACACCCTGAATGGTGATCGTCGACCGCCCGTTTGCTTTCAGCGTCCGGGAGAGGACAAGCGATCCATCTTCCAAAGAAAGACCCATTCCGTCCAAAGCGAGAAGAAGTGCGTTTCCCGGACGAACGAACGAAAACGTCGCGCTGACGGAAGCGGAATCACAACCGCTTCGAATGACATCGTTCTCAGCTTTGTCCCCAAGCAAAAGGGACAAGGCACCCAGGATGATGGACTTGCCCGCGCCAGTCTCCCCGGTGATGACGGTCAGCCCCGGACCAAATTCAATCTGTGCGTCGTCAATAAGCGCGTAATGTCGGATGGACAGGCTTTCAAGCATGGAAGCCTCCCCGCGACCAATGGAGTTTCTCCCTGATCACCTCGATATAGGAACGCTTGCCGCTGGAAACGATCAGGGCTTTGCTCCGCGCCTTCTCCACGACAACCACGTCGCCTTCCCGAACCGGGAAATTCTGTTGCCCATCCACGGTAAGCATCAGGCCGGTACGTTGCTTCGGCAACACTTCAAGGGAGATCTGCGTCTCCCCGTCGACGACCAACGGACGATTTGACAAGGTGAACGGACATACAGGTGTTACGATCAGATCGGAAAGGCTCACGTCGAGAATCGGCCCTCCGGCCGCAAGGCTGTAGCCGGTGGATCCCGTCGGCGTAGCGACGATGATACCGTCGGAACGGAAAATGCCTCCGATTACGCCGTCAAAACTGACCGATAGGTTGACCACCTTGCTGATGCCGCTCGAAGTGACGACCATTTCATTCAATCCGTGGCACTGGAACACTTTCTTCCCCTGCCTTATCACCTCGACGCGGATCATCAGCCGACGCGAAAGTTTCGCTTTGCCCGAAAGGTACAAGTCAAGCTCATCCCGCCACTCATCCTTGCTCACCTCGGTGATGTAGCCGAATGTTCCGAGGTTCACCGCCATGATGGGAATGCCCAAGTCGTGGAGGTAACGAGCCGAATACAGGACCGTACCGTCGCCGCCCAGACTGATGGCCAGGTCAGTATCCTCTGGAACATGCAACGCACGGGCGTCGTCCGACGTGATGGAAATGGAACACGCTATCCCTTTGCCCGTAATGTACCGGGCCATTTCCGTCGCCAAGAAGTGGCTTTCCTGTTTGTTCCAATTCGCAATGATCAAGATATGCTTTACCATGGTGGAATCCTTACGGAAGATGCGAGATGACTTTCAACAACACATCGCTGTCCGATTGACTGATGAAAGGATAGAGCGGGAAGGAAATGCACCGGAGTATGTACGGTATCGCCACGGGAAAATGATCGAAATCCTCAGTCCTGTCAATTCCGACGCATTGGGCAAACGTCCGCTTCGTCGAGACTTGATAGCGTGAGGCGAAATCCATCACTTCCTCAATTTTTGAGTCCAGCTGGACGGCAAACCCATATCCGTTGATGTCAAATTCCGGATTGGAGATGCCGAAAAGCTTATGATGCGTTTTCATCAATCCTTTCTGGTACAGACGGAAAAAAATACGTCGTTTTTCCAATTGCTCGGAAAACGTCTCGCATTGCACGATCCCCAACGCCGCATTAAGATCAGGCAGTTCCAAATAGCTGAGGATGCCTTCAAGGGAAGCGTTCACCGCATCTTTTATCGTCTGATCATCCGCCAGGATCGCCGCCCCTCCCGCTGCACTGATCACATCCTGCTCCTCAAAGGCGGCGACAACAAGGCTCCCGCGTTGTCCGGCTTTCTCCGAACCATAGACCGACCCGATACTTTGGGTGACATCCTCGATGACCGGTACGGAAAGAAAGGAATAATCCGTCCCATAGGGAATCATGCCCATCGGTTCGTCGAGAATAATGCAGCAACATCCTTCTTCGTCCTGAAGCCGTTTCGCTTCATCCGCAGACAGGCAGCCGTTTGAGGAATCGATATCCCCCATCCTGATCTGTCCACCGAGCGCTTCCACAGCATACCTGTATATTCGCGGAGCAAGAATGCTCATCCCGACGACGGAACCGCCATGCACTCCGCACACCTTGCACGCCAGGCGCAGTGCGTCGGAGAATGAACGTAAAGGCACGCAGTATTTTCTGGAAAGAAGCCCGCATAACGACACCGCGAATTGGTGTTTTCTCTCCCCCGGGCCGATCTTTTCGTCCACCATCGTTTGGAGAACCGCGTTCATGTCCTTTCTTCGGATCGTGGGCTTGTAAAAACGTATCATCTCGTCCTCTGGTGCAAGTATACTCGTTCTACGCTTCCATTGCCACAACGAATTCGATATCATGACACATCTTGGAGGAAAAAAAGACAAAAAAAATTCCGGCAGCGGCCTACTCTCCCGCGGAAAAACCGCAGTACCATCGGCGCGGAGACGCTTGACGACCGTGTTCGGGATGGGAACGGGTATATCCGCCTCGCTATGGCTACCGGAAAAAATAATCAGACATTAATCTGGAGTAACTCCACGAAAATCTCTGCTCATTTAAAAAAACAGCAAAAAACAAAAACCAAAAGGAAAGGCCCGGCGGCGGCCTACTCTCCCGCGGAAGGACCGCAGTACCATCGGCGCGGAGGCGCTTGACGGCCGTGTTCGGGATGGGAACGGGTATGCCCGCCTCGCTGTGGCCGCCGG
>JBAXYP010000005.1:0-20264 GCA_041670725.1 Sphaerochaetaceae bacterium | reverse complement strand
CATTTTATGGTGGTGTTTTCTTCCTTTTATTCAATGATTTTGTTGCATATGTCGTCTTCAATGTTAACATTAATCCGTGAGTACGACGCTGAAAGACATAGCTGAAATTACGGGTTTCTCGATCAACACCGTTTCCCGAGCCTTGCGCGGAGACAAGAAAATCAGTGAAGCGACACGTGGCATTATTATCCATACGGCCAAAGAAAAAGAGTATATCCCCAACGCTTTGGCCTCCTCGATGCGTTCATCTCACAGCAAAACGATTGGTGTCATTACCGCCGATAGCAGCAATCCTTTCTTCAGCGAAGTAAGCAAAGGGATTGTCGAAATGGCAGACAAAGAGGGATATCATCTTTTATTGGGTTCCACTGAAGAATCATTGAAGAAAGAGAAGGAGTTGGTCCAAATATTCTTGGCAAGAAAAGTCGACGGACTGATCATCATGCCCGTCTTCGAGATGAGTGAAGAACATCTGGCCCAATACAGGAACCTCAGAATTCCCTTCATTTTCCCTGGCCGCTATCTTCCGACCTTGGAAAATCACAGTATCCTTCATAGTGATTATGAGGGACAAAAGCAGGTGTTCGACTATCTGCTCGATGCCGGGCACAAAAAAATACTTTACCTGAAAGGACCTGACAAAGTCAGCAACACGACCGAAAGAATCAGAGGCATGGAAGCCTCATTCAGCGAGCACGGCATCAAACCGGACGAGCAATACATACTGGAAGTCAGCGGCCATATCGAAGAAGGATATGCTTCCGTAAACCAGGCACTCAACCGGGGGCTGGATTTTACCGCTATTGCATGCTTTAACGACATGACCGCCATGGGCGTCCTAAAAAGCCTTTCGGAAAACGATCTTGCCGTTCCCGCGCAAATAGAAGTAATTGGATACGACAACCTATATCTATCACAATTTCTCCAACCTGCGCTTACTACAGTCGACGTCCCTAAGTTCAGGCTCGGATATACAGCAATGGAAAGTCTCATAGCACATATCGAAGACCCTTCATTGCCTTACATCAAACAGGAGATCCCAACGAGATTGCTATATCGAGAAACAACTCGTTGAAGAGGCTTAGTAATTCTTGTGAGTCTACAAAGGAGGAATCACATGAAAAAGCGTATCGTATTTGTTTTTGTTCTGTTGCTTACGATAGGAATACTATTCGCACAACCCGCGCAAGAGACAAGTTCTTCCGACAAGCCGGTCGAACTTACCTTCTGGTCTTTGTTTACGGGAGGCGACGGAGAATTCTTCGATGCCATGATCAAGGAATTCAACGAGAGTCAGAATGAAGTGAAAATGGTGAACAGTATGGTTAAGTTTGACGACTACTATACAAAACTGACAACGGCATTGGCGGCGAAAACGGCTCCTGATGTTGTCGTTTGCCACCAAGCGAATCTTCTGAACTATGTCCCGAACGGTTCGTTCCTCGCTCTTGACCAATACATCGACAAAACAACCCTTGATGATTTCCAGCAAGAACCTCTTAACGCCTGTCGTTTCGATGGCAAGTTGTATAGCCTCCCTCTGGATGTTCATCCAATTGTGTTTTATTACAACAAGGATATCCTGAAAGAAGCGGGGATCACAACATTGCCATCAAGTGCCGAGGATTTCATCAAAGACTCTCAAATCATCAAAGAAAAAACAGGTAAATGGGGCATGCTGGTTGACAACACCACAGGGACTTACAAGGCATACACCCTCACTCGGTTGTTCTTCTCGATGATGAAGCAAGAAGGCGGGAGCTTCTTGACCAGTGACAATAAGAAAGCAAATTTCAACAATGAAAAGGGGGTGGCCGCTCTGAATTTCCTTAAGGATACGGTGAACACTTACAAAATCAACCCCGATCAACTTGATTACGATGCCGCGATGAATCAGTTCAAGCTGGGAGAAGGCGCGTTCTATTTTAATGGAGTGTGGGCCACTGGCACCTTGGAAACTGTCAAAGGCTTGAATTTCGGAGCCGCACCACTACCGGCTTTCTTCGGTAAAGAAGATTGGGCGTGGGCGGGTTCGCATACGTTGGCAATTCCAACACAAAAAAATCAGGATCCCAAAAAGGTCCAAGCCGCAGTGAAGTTCATCGAATGGATGACCGCGCATGGCGAATTGTGGGCCAAAGCAGGCCACATTCCCACAAGGAAAAGCGTTGCGGCAAAGGATTCGTTCAAGGCACTTCCCTATCGCGCTGATTATGTAGGGGCGGCCCAATATGCCATGCCTTCTCCTTCTACCGCCGCATGGAATGAAATATATGGGACAAGCAGCGATCTTCTTGAAGCAGCGGTAACCAAAAACCAAGACACAAAAACTGCTTTGGCGAACATGGAAAAAGTTGTAAACGAAATCATCAGCAAGTATTGATTTTTACCTCAAACGTCCTGCAACGGCAGGACGTTTGATCCTGCTTTGTCGAGCGGGTATGGGATTGAACGCAAAGGGGAGGATATCCATGATACCAGGCAATAGAGATACACGGGACGGAATCTTGTTCTCTCTCCCTTTTTTAGTCGTTTTTTTCTTCTTTATGGTATATCCCTTATTGTTCGGACTATACATCAGCTTTTTCAAATGGAACATCCTCTCATCCCCGACCTTCATTGGTTGGAAAAACTACGTTGATCTGTTCCGTGATGCAAAGTTTTACAGTTCCTTACTTCATACGTTGGAATTCGTCGTAATCACCACGCCGATTTTATTGCTCCTTGGTTTTGCTATGGCGCTCGTCGTCACTGGGAAATCGCCAATGGCGGGGCTTCTGGAGACGGTATTCTTCATCCCTTATATCTTTTCGATGACCGTAGTCGCCACACTATGGGCCTGGATAATGCAAAAAGATTTCGGCATTATCAATCAAGCGATTCTCTTGTTAGGAGGACAGAGGATCGGCTGGCTTACCGACGAGAAATACGCAATGTGGTCGGTATGCATCGCGACATTCTGGTGGACGGCGGGATTCAACATGGTTCTGTTTACCGCGGGTATCAAACAAATCCCCCAAGAAGTGTACGAAAGTGCGGAAATAGATGGCGCAAACTCATGGCAACGCATGACGCACATTACAATCCCTCTTGTCGCTCCGACAACCGTCCTCTGCCTTATTCTCCAAGTAATTGCATCTTTCAATGTTTTCGGACAGGTTTACGTCATGACGGGCGGAGGTCCAGCGGGTTCCACCCGTGTATTGATCCAGTACATCTACGAAACCGGATTCCAGTATTTCCGTATGGGATACAGTGCCGCAATGAGTTATGTTTTGTTTGTGATCATGCTCATCGTTTCTGTGGCGCAGTATGCCGTTCTCGGGAAAAGGAAGGAAGCCTGAAATGCGAAAAATTTCTTCATATCATCGAAGAAAAACCATAAGGACAGGCCTCCTGTGCATCCTTGATATCTTGATCATTCTCATATGGCTTTTCCCTTTGGCCTGGTTGTTTATTACAAGCCTCAAGTTGGAGCAGGACGTGGTATCCAGATCTTTTTCGTTCTGGCCGGAACATCCAACGTGGTACAATTATACAAAAGCGTTTACTTCAACATATATTCTTAAATGGCTTCTGAATTCTCTTTTCGTCAGCGTGCTAACAACCATATTGACTATTCTCGTCGACACGCCGATTGCCTATGCTTTTGCAAAAATTCGGTTTAAAGGCAGGAACGTACTTTTCTGGATTGTCATGGCGGGGATGATGGTCCCTTTTCAAGTACTTATCGTCCCCCTTTACCTGCAGTTCAATTCATACGGGTTAATCAATTCCCTCGTTGCCGCCGTTCTTCCTCGAGTCGCATTTCCCATTGGGATCTTTATCATGAAACAGTTTTTTCAGGACATTCCCGACGCTTTGGAAGAAGCGGCATTCATTGACGGAGCCAACAGATGGACTATTTTTCGTAAGATCATCCTGCCATTAGGGAAAGCATCGATCACAACGGTTGTCATCCTTTCCTTCATTAATGCGTGGAATGATTTCCTTTGGCCTCTCATCGTGATTAACGACAACATCAAATACACCATTACCGTTGGAGTCGCAAATTTCCAAGGAACCCAAGGAACGCAGTATTCGCTCATCATGGCGGGGGCCGCAATCGCCAGTCTTCCCCAAATCATCTTCTTTCTGATTTTCAGAAAGCAAATTATCGAGGGTATCGCAATGAGTGGGATCAAAGGTTGATATGGACATTCTTATTCGTTCTTCAGGAAAAAACACTTTCGAACTCATTTCGAGAGGACAAGTCGTTTTGTCCGTAAGGGAAGTCATTTCCAAGGAGATCGACGAACTCATCGCAACATCATGCCGTACGGACAATGGGAAATGCATCATCACTTTCCAAGACGGGAGTTTTCTCATTGTCACTGCCGATCAAAAACAAGACTTAATCGTCCTTTCCCATACATGGCATTATGCGCAAAAAGGGAAATGGAGGATGTACATCGATCTTTCATGTCCGGCACTGTCCGACGGGGACGCTCTCGTACCATGTGTATGGTATCGAGACAACACTTCGGGAGAGGGATGTTTCCCTTCTGCGAAAAAAGGAAAACGGTGGTCTTTCCTCGAAACGCGTATGAGTATGCCTTGTTCCATCCAATTATCCAACGGACATTGGGCTTTGTCCGCATCTTTGAATGCGACGGAAAAACAGGAAACGCTTGCATCCGTTGCGTGGGGGAACGGAACGATCATCTACGCCATTCCTGGCTGCGAATGGCCTTTTTCATATCAAGGGAAAAAAAGGCTTGAACCGTCGAGCATGAACATAAGTCCACGCTGTGAATTTGGACAACACCAAACATACACGCGAACGGTATACGTCCGAAGCGCCCAATGCAACGGGGAACTTGCCGCATACGAGCAATATGTACGATCCATGGAAGCTTTTTCTCCTCCGCCGTTCATCCCTTTGCTTTCTTGGGATGCTTACGGCGCCTCAAAATTGGCTCATCTTCTTTCTTTGGTACGCAAAGCACCTAACGACCTTGCATATGTATCTATGGGAGAAGGGAACGGAACGATGCAAGACATCTATCGATTTACTGCGGGATCCTTTCTTGTAAAAGGCGTCGAAGCCGCCGTCGCGTTCGCCAACACGAGAGACTGCGACGATGTCCATGTCGACATGCAGAAAGAAAGAATATCCAAATTGTTTCATATCCGCAACGATGAAAAACTGCTCCGTCGCCTCGCATTGAAAATGGGACGGTATTATCTCAAATGTGAAAAAAATGGAATCTATCAGGATTGCGTCAATCTACAAACTGGCGAGATCGGCGGCTATTTGGGCGTCAGCGAACATCCGGAATTCAAAACTATGGTCAATGCCCGTTGTACAGGTGAAGCTATGGCGAATTATATACGCCTTTACCAAGCTCTTGGGAAGCTGGGTATCGTCGAAACGAAATTCATTGAAAGTCCAAAACGCGTCGCCCGTTTCTTTTGTGATTGCCAGCTTTCCGACGGCTCTTTCGGAAGATGGTGGACGAAAGAAAAAAGGCCAGGAAATACCAAAGGCACCAATGGAGCATACATTGCTATATTTTTCACCATTCTCCTCCCTTTGCTTGATAAAAACGATCCTCTTTACGGATCCGTAAAAAGTTCCCTTCTCCAAGCATGTTCGTTTTATTCTGAAATGACCGATAATGGCGAATTTTTTGGTGATACCCTCGATGCGGATGCATGTGACAAAGAGGCGGGGGTCGCTCTTTTATCCCTTTTTTTGCATGCTTACGATCTGTTCGGCGATGGACGGTACCTCGCGATCGCAAAAGAAGCCGCATCCTTCATCTTGATTTGGGTTTGGCAACAAGACAGTTTCCTGCCCCCTTCTTCTCCGTTAGGCAAACGTGGTTTTCACACTCAGGGGATGACAAGCGTTTCGATCGCCCATCATCATCTTGATTTTTACGGGATGGAAATCGCCGTATTATTCCATCTTCTGGCTCAAGCGACAAACGATGGATTCTATCAGAGGCAGGCGAATCTTATGGAGAATGCATGCAGACAGCTTATTGGAACCGAAAAAGATTGTCTGGGAAGAGATCCCACGCTTTTTTATGGTTGGCAACCAGAACAGATAAACCATACCGACTGGGATTATTTTGACAGACCCAACGGAGGAAATGGGTGTTTTGACATAGATATCGCGTGGGTAAACGTATTGGGATACGACAATTATCTTATTTTGAAGGGGATGGGGGTACTGCAATGAGCAGGATGAGTTTGATCTCTTTGAATCTCTGGAACACAGAACATCTTGAGAGCCGCATGCCCGCTCTCACCTCATTTCTTACCACCTACGCCACTGACATTTTCTGTTTTCAGGAAATCAGGCCGGTTCCTTGCGTCTTATTCGACAAGATCCTCCCCGGGTATACAAGAGTAAAAGGTGCCGAATCCGGCTGGACTCAGGAAGATACGATATATTTTAATTCCTCGCTTTTCGCAGAATTGGAACATGGATGGGTTGACCTGCATATGCCGGAACCGATGCGAGGACTTTTCTGGGTTCGTCTTAAAACACCGGACGGCAAGCGACTTGTTATCGCGACCGTCCACTTCACCCACCAACTCAATGCGGATGAAAACCGTACGGGAATGCCCTATCGGCCCGCGGAGGCGCGAACTGTCGCCAAGATTCTTCCGGAAGTCGCAAGCGGAGACGGAATAATACTCGCCGGAGATTTCAACGATCCAGTGCAACCGACCCGTATTCTTTGCGAAGAAGGAGGTTTTTCAGATGTCTTCAGGTTGTTATCCGTTCCGGCGCCCTGTACCTTCCCTTGTCTGTTTTTGACCGATGAAGAATGGCTGGTCGAAGGAATTGATAAAATAATGGTTCGGAACGGAGTAAAACCGTTAATGGCCTCGAGTCCTCATTTTCATCTGCCAGGTTCCGTACTTTCCGACCATTGGCCGGTGATGGGGATGTTCGAGTACTAGCAATATTCTTATCGGTGCCACAGGAAAAAGGCTGCCACACGGGGATCTCCGCCATCACGAAAATCATCGGGAATTCCCGAACGACACGCAGGGAAAGTCCCGTCGGCCCTGCAACGTAAAAAACCCGTTCCGCCGGGCCGTAACTTCCATCCGAAGCCTTGATGCAAAACAATGATGTTTTTTCGTCCAAAGAATATGCCGGATGCTATTCTTTTTCCCCGATTTCAGCTAAGATAATGCATTTTGCGAGGTCACATATGGCGGATATCACATGGAAGGACAGGAAATTTTGGTTCAAGAACCTCAAAACGTATGAACGCGGCGTAGAGAAGATATTCCAATACCAGGAGTACGACGAATACGGACGAATCGTCATCAGCGTCAAACCGGACGAACTGTACGAAAAACGCAACGGGAATCCCCACGCGGAACTGAACCGTGAGCTGTTCGCCTACATCAGCGAACGCGCGTTCCTTATTCCGCTCAGATACAGTCTGGTCATCCGGTTCGTCGGAAGCTATTCCGATGGAGAGAAAGAGACGATACGGACGCTGTTCAAACATCACTATGACGAACAGCTCATGGAAAAGGCGGACGAGATGAAAATCAACGCGAGCAAGGCAGCGATGCTCGCCGTCGTCGGTTTCGTCCTGTTGCTCGTCTCCTGCGGCATCGCGCATCTGACGTCCAACAGCCTGGTAACGCAGGTGCTGTCCATCGCATCGACGTTCGCTCTGTGGGAATGCGTAGATACATTCTTCATGGAACGAAGGGATATCAGGGCGGAGATGATGAACATCATCCAATTGGCATTCAGCGACGTGCAGTTCGCCGATTCCGAGATAAAAGAGCGATCTCCGGCCTAATGGCGCACGGGAGTGCGCATCGCCCGCGTAGTCGACTCCCTGACGATCAACTCCGTCTCCAAATACATGTTTTTCAAAGGAAGAGAGGTCGAACTGATCCGCTCGCACAAGAGATCGCAGGAAAGCAATCCCATTTGGTAGCGGGGTTGACTCACGGTGGTGATGGACGGAGTGCACATCGAGGAGATTTCAATGTTGTCGAATCCGACCACGGCCACGTCTTCGGGAACCCGAAGCCCGGCCCTCTTCGCCGCTTTCACCACCGCAGCCGCATAGACATCGCTCGAGGTGAAGAACCCGTCAGGACGATCTTCACTGTTCAGCATCTGATATGCGGCGGAAAGCGCCATGTCATAGTTGATCTCTCCAAGCTGGATGATCCATTCCACATCCACGGGGAGCGAAGCGGCAAGAAGCGCCGAACGATATCCGTTCAGACGGTCGCGCGCGTATTTGTACGCAAGAGGTCCGTTGATGAACGCAATTTTTCGCTTCCCCAGCGAAATGAGATGTTCCACTGCGGATCGCGCCGCCGTCAAATCGTCAATGGTGACAAACGGTACGTTGCTGTCATCCCTGCACTCGCAACACTGTACTACGGGAACCGCGTGGTCGATTCTCAAAAGCGTTTCCAAAGAAAGGGAATTGGTGATGATCACTCCGGCGGATTTCGTCTTCCCGACGAGCGAAAGGAAATTGTCCACATCGTTTTTGTCGTCCAACTCGTTTTCGCTGACCAACAGCGAATAGCCGTTGCGGAGCGCAGAGTCGCGGGCTCCATCGATGATCCGCGCATAGAACGGATTGCCGAAACTGGGAATATTCAAAAGCAGGAGATCGCTTTTTTCCCGCCGCTTCGCCAAGCGGGTGATGTCGAACCCCATTGAAGCGATGGCCTCAAACACTTTCTCTCTCGTGGGTGATGAAACGTTGGCGGTGTTGTTCAACACGCGGCTGATCGTAGCGGGGGAAATCCCCGTTTTCTGGGATATCTCATGGTAGGTGGGTTTTGTCCTTGTTGTTTTCATATCTCACTATTATATGAAAATTTTCTGAAAATTCCAGAAAATAATTGGAATTATTCAAATAATTTCTGAAATATTGCAGGATAAGCCGCAATAAAACACCAAATATGAAATTTTTCTTGACAATACAAAACCTCAAGGTACGATGAAAACGACACTGGCAACAGTGAAGGAGGAACATGCTATGAAAAAAGTATTGGCCATGTTGTTGGTACTCGCCCTACTTGGCGGCGCGCTCTTCGCACAGGGAACAGCGGAACAGAGTGCATCTTCCGCAAAGACGGGGAAATACAAAATCGGCATTCTCGCCCCGGCGGTAACCCACGGATGGGTCGCGGCGGTCGCGTACAACGCCGAGCAACGCTCGAAGGAACTTGCGGGGAACGTCGATTACAAGCTCTACACCAGCTCGAACGGGGAAGAGATGACCACCCAATTGGACGATCTTCTGCTTTGGGGAGCCCAGGCGGTCGTCGCCTTCCCGCAATGGACGGGTATGGAGGTGCCCATCCAAAAAGCAATTGACAAAGGAGTCGTCGTCGTGAACTTCGACATCGAGATCAACGCCGACGGGGTGTACCGCGTCAGCGGCGACAACGAAGACATGGGCGTCCAAGGCGCGAAATATGTCGTCGACAAAATCGGCAAGACGGGCAATGTCGTGATTCTTGACGTTCCGACATCCGGTTCCGTCGCCGCACTCCGCAAGAAAGGGTTCACCGAAACCATCGCGAAGATCGCACCCGACATGAAACTGCAGACTTACGCCACGCAGTTCACCAGGGAAGCAGGCCTGAAAGACATGGCTGACATCCTGACGAAGAATCAGAAGATCGATGCCGTCTATTCGATGGACGACGAAACCTCGATCGGAGCCATTCAGGCGATCCGCGAAGCCGGACGGACGGACATCAAAGTCATCACCGGCGGAGGCGGTTCCCAGGAATACTTCAAGATGATGCCGGAGTACAAGGACCTGTGGATCGAGAGCGCATTATACAGCCCTGCGATGGTTCGTGATGCGGTCGACATTGCGGTACAGGTGCTTGGCGGAGGGAAACCGGAAAAAGTGAAGATCATCCCGACGACCGTTGTCGACAGGACAAACTACACGAAGTATCTTGACGCGAATTCCCCGTATTGATCGGGTAATACATGGGGGGCTGTTCCGCAGCCCCCACTTTTTGTGAGGTGGCCCATGATTGTCGAAATGCAGCACATATCCAAATCGTTCGGCAGCAACCTGGTACTTGATCAGGTCGATTTCTCGGTACAAGGCGGGGAAATCCACGCCTTGCTCGGAGAAAACGGAGCGGGGAAATCCACACTGATGAACATTCTTGGCGGCGTTGTCCCGCGGGATGCGGGACAAGTGTTGATCGACGGAAAACCCGTCGTGTTCTCGACGCCCGCGGAATCCCTGCACAGTGGCATCGCATTCATCCACCAGGAACTCAACCTCGTCAACGACCTTGCGATTTTCGAGAACATGTTCATCGGCAGGGAGATCAAAAAGAGACACCATCTGCTCGATACGCAAGAGATGATCCGACAGACACAGGAAGTGTTCGACCGAATGGACTTGAAACTCGATCCCCGCATGATGGTCAGGGATCTCGACGCATCGTACAAACAAATCGTCGAAATCTGCCGCGCGATGATCGAACGGGCTTCGATCATCATCATGGACGAACCCACTACGAGCCTCACCGAATCGGAAATTCAGCGGGTATTCGCTCTGATGCTTTCGCTTAAGGAACAGGGAGTCGGCATCGTATTCATCTCCCACAAGCTCAAGGAAGTTTTGGATGTTTGCACCCGGTATTCCGTTCTCCGCGACGGCGTACTTGTGGCGAACGGCGCGGTGACGAAGCATCTGACGACGGCCGAACTCGCCTATCACATGGTCGGGCACAAGGTAAGGAACACCAGCCTCCATCTGGAAGACAAACGAGAGAAAGTCGTACTGAGACTGGATGGTCTCTCCGACGGGAAATATTTCCGAAACATCACGTTGGAAGCGCACCGCGGGGAAATACTCGGAGTGACGGGACTTCTGGGAGATGGCAGAAGCGAACTTTTTCAGTCCGTGTTCGGATTCGGGGAACCGTATGAAGGACAGGTGACTCTGCTCGGGAACCCCATTCGGTGCCGCACCACATGGGAAGCGGTGGAACATGGCATCGCCTACGTACCCCGCAACAGGAAAGAGAACGGAATCATCAAGGACTTGGATATTCTGGAGAACGAATCCATCGTAATTCTGAAACGGCTCACTCGACATGGCTTGATCGACGAGGCAGCCGAGAAGACAATCTTCGCCACCGAAGTGAAGGATCTGAGCATCAAACTCGGCAAGTACACCGATCCCATCACCAGCCTCTCGGGAGGAAACCAACAGAAGATTGTCTTGGCCAAATGGCTCGCCAGCGATCCAAGTGTTCTGATCCTGGACAACCCGACCCAGGGAGTCGATGTCGGGGCCAAAGAGGAAATCTATGACATTATCCTGAAACTTGCAGGGCTCGGCGTGGCGATAATCGTCCTCTCCAGCGAAGCGCAGGAGATCACCAGGGTGTGCAGCCGAGCCATGGTGATGTTCCACGGAGAAATCATGGGCGAAGTGGCCGGGGATCAGATGACGGAACACACGATCATGCGCCTCGCCACTGGCGAGAGACAAGGAGCAATATCATGAAGGAACACTCGGAAAGACAAGGAATCGTCGCATGGTTCCGCACCAATTGGGCGGAGCACCCGCTTTTTTCCACCGCATTCGCCTTGTTGGTGATGGTACTTTTCCAGACGCTTGCATTGGGATTTGACTTTCCTACCTTCGGACGTTGGCTTGCCACATGGTGCCAGAACTGGATAAACATCCTTCGCAACAATGCCAACATCGGAATCATCTCCCTTGGCATGACATTCGTCATTATCTCGGGAGGTATCGAGTTGGCGGTCGGCTCTACCTTGGTGGCCATCGGAGCATTCGTCATGGTCGCCATCGACACCAGCGGCAAAGGATGGTTTCTTTCGATGGGCATCAGCGGAGCGCCGGCCTACATCCTTGCGATCCTTCTTGGACTTCTGGTCGGTTTCCTGTTGGGAGAACTTACCGGAATTTTGATCACGAAAGGGAAAATCCCTCCGTTCATCGCCACGTTGGGCACGATGAAGATATGCCGTTCCGTAACGCAGCAATTCATGCAGGGATACAATCCCGTCGTGCCGAAAGGTTTCCTGAAAATCGCAAGTCTTGAGATCGGAGGTCAAATGATCATGCCGATCATCTACTGGCTGATCCTCGCATGGATACTCAATGTCGTCGCCAAGCGGACGGCGTTCGGCAGACATGTCTACGCCGTCGGATCCAACGAACGTGCAGCGAAACTTTCCGGGATCAACGTACAGCGCGTCAAACGGGTCGTCTATGTGCTCATCGGCGTACTGGTGGCGGTCTCCTCAATCCTCCAAGTCTCCCGCATCGGAGCGATGGATTACGCCAATGCGGGAAGCGGCTACGAAATGGATGCCATCGCCGCTGTCATCGTCGGAGGCACAAGTATGTCCGGCGGACGGGGAACCATCGGCGGAACGGTCCTTGGCGTTCTCATTATCGCCGTAATGAACAATCTGCTGAACCTGCTGGGCGTACCGCCGTTCCTCAGGGAGGCGTTCAAAGGCGTCATCGTCATATGCGCCGTACTGCTGCAGAAAAAAGAAAAGAATTAGGAGTCGGAAATGACAGGAATCGGAATCATCGGTTGCGGGAAAATCACGCAGGTCCGGCACGTCCCGGAATATCTGGGCAACCCACGGGCACGAATCATCGGCGTCACCGACATGAACGCCAAAAGGGCCGAGGAACTTGCAGGAAAAATCGGGTGCAAGACATATGCTTCGGCCCAGGAGCTCCTTGACGATCCGGAGATCCAGGCGGTAAGCGTCTGCACGGCAAATTTCACCCACGCGGAATTGAGCATCGCCGCACTTCGTGCGGGAAAACATGTCCTTTGCGAAAAACCGATGGCGACCACGCTCCAGGAATGCGAGGATATGGTCAGGGAAGCGGACAAAACAGGGAAAATCCTGATGATCGGGCAGAACCAGCGACTGACCAAAGCCCACGTCCGGGCAAAACAGCTTTTGCAAAACGGCGCAATAGGCCGTGTCGTCACGTTTCGCACCACTTTCGGCCACGGCGGCCCGGAAACGTGGAGCATCGATCCGGGCAGGGGTGTGTGGTTCTTTGACAAAACCCGTTCGGTGATGGGTGCCATGGCCGACCTCGGCATCCATAAAACCGATCTGATCCAATTTCTCCTGGACGACCATGTGACGAGGACCCAAGCGATTCTCGCCACATTGGACAAAAAGGACGCCAAGGGAAATCCGATCGGCGTGGACGACAACGCCATCTGCATTTATACGATGAAAAGCGGAGTCATCGGTACGATGACCGCAAGTTGGACGTATTACGGAAAAGAGGACAACAGTACCGTCCTGTATGGTACGGAAGGCATCATGCGCATATACGACGATCCAGACTATTCCATCTCCATCACCAAAAAGAACGGAGAGGAAGAGTTGTTCAAGATCGATGCGATTCAAACGAACGACAATCAGACGAAGAGCGGAGTCATCGACGCGTTCATCGAAAGCGTAGAGGACGGCGTCCCGCCGCAGATCAGCGGAAAATCGGTGTTGCCCGCCATGAAAGCGGTGTTTGCAAGCATCCGTTCCTCGCAGAGCGGGAAAGCGGTGGATATTGACGAGGAGAAATGAAATGAAGATGGGATTTGTTTCGGCGATTCTGGACGGATGGGATTTCGAAGGCGTGCTGGACACCGCCCGGCAATTGGGATTTTCCTGCGTGGAAGTGGCATGCTGGCCCCATGAGAAGGCGCAGCGACGCTATGCCGGGGTGAGCCACATCGACACGGAATCGATGACCAAAACGCAAGCGGAGGCGATTCTCTCTCTCTGCAAGCGAAAGGGAATTTTCATCTCCGCCCTCGCCTATTATCCGAACACACTGGATCCGGACGAGGAAAAGCGGAAGAGAATCATATCGCACTTGCTGTCGGTCATTGACGCGTCGGCGCTCTTGAAAGTGAACCTCGTCACCACGTTCATCGGCAGGAACCAGTACCTCTCGGTCGAAGAAAATCTTGCATTGGTGAAAAAGGTGTGGCCCCCCATCGTCCGACACGCAAAAGAATTGGGCGTCAGAATCGCCATCGAAAACTGCCCAATGCTGTTCGACCGCACCCAGTGGCCGGGAGGACAAAACTTGTTCACCAGCCCCATTCTGTGGCGCGAATGTTTCTCCATTCTCGACGAACCCAATCTTGGGATCAACTTCGATCCCAGCCATTTCGTCTGGCAACAAATGGATTACATTCAACCGATCTACGAGTTCAAGGAGAAATTGTTTCACATCCATTTCAAAGACATCAAGCTGGAAAAAAGAAAACTGGCCGAATGCGGCGTTCTCGCCTATCCACTTTCTTACATGACCCCGAAAATTCCCGGCTTGGGGGATGTGGATTGGGGAAAATTCGTCAGTTCGTTGACGGATATCGGCTATGACGGTCCCGCCTGCATTGAAGTGGAAGACCGTGCATTCGAAGGTTCAAAAGAAAAAGTTTTGGAAAGTCTGGCACTTTCCAAACGCTATCTGGAACAATTTGTTCCACGGGAGACGCACAATGCATGAACGAATCATCGCGGTGAATTCCAACACGTATCATGGATTCGGAATCGAACAGGCAATTGCGGGAATCGCAGACGCCGGTTTCCATGCCATCGAACTCACGGCCACAAAGGGCTGGACGGAACATGTGTTCCCGACAATGAGTTTCCATGAACTGTGCCGCATCCAAGATCTTCTTTCCGACAAAAATCTTTCCGTTGTCGCCATGTCAGGCCATTGCAATCTTATGGATTCGCGACGCGTCCCCGATTTTGTCGACAATATCAAATTGGCGCATTTCTTCGGCACGCAAACCATTGTGTCCTCCGTCGGAGAAGCGCATCCGAAGGATCGGACGAACGGTACGGAATCAAGTCTGCTGGCAAACATCTCGACTTTCCTGCCTCTCCTTGAAACCTACGGCATGCGTCTGGTACTGGAAACGCACGGATCGGCGGGGACAGGTGCGGCGATCGACAAACTCGTCAAAGATATTGCTTCCCCGCTGGTCGGCATCGCCTACGATACGGCGAATGTAATCTACTACGGCGGCGTCAAGGACCTTTCCGACCTTGCCTCCTGCATCGATGACGTACGATACCTCCACGTCAAAGACAAGGCGGGTTCGCCGGAAACATGGAATTTTCCCGCCTTAGGAAAAGGATATGTGGACTTCCCAGGCGTTTTCGCACTTCTCGACGAGAACAACAACGACGCTCCATTGAGCGTCGAAATCGAATTCACCGACGCCCCCCGATCACTGAAGACGGTCGACGATGCCGTCAGGGATTCGGCGACGTATCTGAAGAATCTCGGGTACCGCCTATGACAAACATCGCGCTTGTGGGAACCGGCGGGATGGGCAACGTCCATTACGCCAACTGGAAACGGATCGAAGGAGCGAAAATTGTCGCCATCGTAGGAAAAGGAGAAGGCGACAGAAACAAAGCGATGGGTTGGGATATCCCATATTTCGAACGACTATCGGATGCCAATGCATGGACCGACTTTACCGTCGTCGATGTCTGCACTCCGACATTTCTCCACACGCAAACCGTCCTGGAAGCGTTGAAGCTGGGCAAACATGTGATCTGCGAGAAACCGCTCGCCCTTTCCTCATCTGACGCGGCCATGCTGTTCTCGAAAGCGGAAGCGATGGGGAAACAGCTGTACGTCGCGCAAGTGGTCCAGTTCACCAAAGCGGTCTCGGCGCTCAGGAGCATGGTCAGAAAGCAGGAATACGGAAACGTCCGCTCCGCCCATTTCGTCCGCCTTTCCGCCTCTCCCGCATGGAGCAAGGACGGGTGGCTGTTCGATAAGGCAAAAAGCGGCCTGATCCCGTTCGACCTCCACATCCACGACTTGGATGTGATCGTCAGTCTGTTCGGTAAGCCCCTGGAAGCGGCCATGTACCCGACGGGAGAGCCGGAGAGCCACATCGACTTCCTGTACCGCTACCCTGAGGCGACATTCACGGCCGAGGCCGCATGGTATCACGCCTCTTTACCTTTCACCGCAACATGGAGAGTGGAATTCGACCATGCGGTGGCGCTCAACACGGGAGAAGAAGTGATCGTGTACCCCGAGGGCAAAGAGGCGGTCCGTATCGACACAAGCGATCCGATCACGGTCTCCACCGGCATCAACGTTCCCCCCACGGGATGGTATTACAACGAGCTTTCCCATTTCCTCTCCTGCATCGAAGAAGGAGTTTCCTCCCCCTTCGTCACCAAGGAACAGGTTCTCGCCGTCCTGGAGACGATCGAACACATGGAACGCGCCTAGTCTCACTTGCCGGGCGTCGCACGAAGCAACGTACCTCCTTCCATTTCCACGGACGGCATGACGGCGACGACCGCCTTCGCATCAGCCTGATGGATCAATTGCTTGGCAAACGGAAGAAATTTGCGCTTGATCGTCATCAACAGCACCGTCCGTCCGCACTGATCCCTGCCGCTGGCGTGAAAGCGTGTCAGGGCAAACCCATGGGCTCGGAGAAACGTTTCGGCATTGTAAGCTTTCTCCTCTTCCATGAAGATGACGGAAAGCATGCAGTTCCCCAAAGCGAGCTTTGATTCAAGCCAAGAGCCGAGCATCTGACCGAGCGAATAGGCGGCGATCAGCAAGAACACCCGCAGGGGATCGGACGCAAAATCCCCCAACACGTTTGCCGTGATGACGACCCAGAAGGAAAACTCAAAGGCGGCGCAAAGCGCTCCTGTCCATCGCTGTCCCTTGATGATCAATTGGGAACGCAACGTAGCAAGCGAAACCTCGATCAATTTCCCGAAAAACACCACACAATAAACCCAAATGGATCGTCCCTGCAGGAACAATTCAATAGATCGAAGCATCACCCACCCTCCTCCATCCGGCTTTGCCGGAGATGCTTTCATTTTCCTCTGATATCGGTACGCCAACCATAGCAGGTATTTCCCTATGATGCAACCTTTATTCCACCGTCCAACGCACCGCTCTCCGGAACGACACCAGCGTCCTCCAGATCGACCCGCTCCATGCACGCCTGAGACGCGTATCCGTAATGGGAATTTCCTCGATGGAAACCGAATTTTCCCCTTGAAGCGATATAGTCCCCAGATCCCCCAGCACAAGCACGTGTCCGTCCACAAGCGGCCTTTCCTGACTCATCAAAGAGAGAACGCCGTCCGCCCCTTCCATCCGATCCGTCACCAAAAGGCCGGAAGAAAGGTCGACGATACGATGATAGGAAAATCCTTTCATGGGAGGGTACAGACTCGTCAGGTCAAGGGAAATCGTCTTTCCGTCGCATTCCACTCTCGGGGTCGTACCCCGCGCCGTCTGTTCCCCTCCCACGGGATTCGCCACGTTGTGCCACAAAGAACGCATCCCCCAGATACGATAACGATCGGGGGAAAACGTCCTGCGGGAGTAGGTTTCCACCCCGATGTCGATAAGGAGCGGCTTCCCATCCTTGAAAACGGTCACGGACCCGCCATCGTTGTGCTGATGGCTTCCACCATTGGCGCTTGCCTTCACGGAAACGCACAAATTCCCCTGACGCGAGATAAACAATCCCGAGGACGGGTACTCGATCCAAGTCGCCGCTTTCGCTTTGACAACAGAAGAAAGCGCTTCCTTGCTTTCGGCAAGCGCAACATACCGGCCGAACAGGTCGCTTTCAGAAGAAAGGAGTCGTTCCTCCTGAGTGGAAACGGACAATTGCTCTCTTGCGAAGGAGACCAAAATATCGCTTCGGACCGCCTTCCCGAACAAGTATTCACGCACCCCTGACGGTCCAGGGCACGCCGAGCAGTCCCCCCAGTTGAAGGAGTACCCACGCGCGACATGCACCGAGACGATATACTCCGCCATTCTTCGAAGTTTGTCGTTCCCCCAGGCATCCTGCAACGAACCAGAAGACACCTGGTCCATGACGGACAAGGCGAAGAACAGACACACTCCCGAACGGTGGTAGTACTCCGCCCCTTCGCTGCAACAACCGTCATCGGGAAAGAGCCGGAAATAGACGGCAAGCGTTTGCTGTGCCGTAACGAACGCTTTCCTCCGTTCCTCATCCGTCGTATTCGTCAAAAAAACGGAAAGTAGTACGTTCTGAGTACACCACGGCGACCAGTTGACCGGACGAGGATCCCTGCCTCTGGCCATCCACCAGAAGTCCTTCGTCAGGTACGGACGGACAATCCTCTCGTAAACCTCCCGCTCGATCCGCTCCTTCACCACGGAGGGAAACTCATCCCCCAGCAGTGCCGCAGCTACCGACAAGGTGGCGCCGCTCTCGGCAGCAAACAGATCGATTATCGGATCAAGCGGATCGGGAAACGGAAGAGCGGCGGCATCCCGTTCGCGAAGATTGTGGGCGGGAAGACACCATGTGCTCTCCTCCAGTATCGCCCAGATCCCATCCATTACGGCGGGCAGGAATCTTCCCTTGCGTTCCAAAGTTTCCGCCAGCACAAATGTGGAAAGCATCTGTCTTCGGCTGAAATATCGTGCCTCGAATTCCGCACGATCCCCGCTTTGGGTATAGGCGAGATACAACGACAAGGGAAGAGAAGGATATGGCTGGCCCAATGAGGCTTCCGCTTGGGAAACGACAAACTGTCTGTCTTCATCGAGAACATCCGGCTTTGGCAAATGATAGTCATGCATCCGGGTCATCAATTTTCCTCCCATAGAGCTTTTGCACGTAATCCCGCGGAGAAAGTCCCTCATGCTTCTTGAATACCTTTGAAAAATAGAACGCGCTCTCAAACCCAAGCGCCTCCGCAATCTCATACACCTTGTAATTGCCTTGTCGCATCATTTCCTTCGCCTTGTCCATCTTCACCTCGGTAGTGTACTCGACAAATCCCACATCCCCGTATTTGGAGAACAAAGAACTGAGATAGTTCTCGCTGAATCCGAATACCGACGCCACGTCGGAAAGGGAAAGCCGTTTGTCCAGATTCGTCTTGATGTATTCCTGCACTTTACGCACCACCACGCTCCGCCAATCCTGACGTCGTTCCGCCATCACGTGCGCCATCCCCTCGGAAAGCAACGAAAGATATCTGAAACATTCTGCCACCGAACGGGCCTGGTAGATCATCCGGTAATCCAACTGGTTGCCGGTGAATATGTTTCTGACCTCTTCTTCTCCGTCGGGAAACATGGTCAAAACAAGGAAAAGGACACCGCTTGTCGCGGAGATGGCCGAAAGCAAGGAAACGTTATCCTCGATGAACGCCCTGCCCATACGCTGGCACAATTCTCCGAACGCAACGCCATCCATCTCCGTAAGCGATTCGGAAAGTTTCTCCCGATACGGTCCAAGATCGAGACTTTCTTTTGTCTCTCCGACCAGCGCATACACCAGAGGATGATCGTCAGTCGCCTTCTCCGCATCGGTTCGCGCCGAAGCGAACGAAACGCCGCAATGTACGAGCCCCTCCACTTCCTTGCCGACCGCTCCGAGACACCGGATGCCGAAATAATTCCATACTACGGTGGAGGCTTTGCCGAGCGCCCCGCGAAGAATCGTTTCAGATTGCCGGGGATTTCCCGAAAGGAAGAAAAGAATCACGACGTGACGGATGTCCAATGGAATGAGATGGCACGAAGTAAGGCCGGAAAGCGTTTCACCAAGCATCTGCGAAGCGGAATAATACAGTGTGGCAATTTCCTTCGCCGTCCCTTCCTCCTTGCCCTTGAACGTCAGATAGGCAACAGACACATACGGTTTTTCGTCCCTGATGCCCAGTTCCTGCAATTGGCTCGCATCCACGGCCAATCCGTTGATAAGACGGATATAAATCCTGTCCCTCAGAACCTGGAGCATCGCTTCATCGTCATGGACCTCGCCTCCTTCAAGATGTTCCGACTCAATTCTGGCAATCGCCTTGTCCACCGCAGAACCAAGCATCTGGGGAGTCAGTTCCAGTTTTACCAGATAGTCCACCGCATTGAGGTTGATGGCCTTCTTCACCAGTTGGAACTCCTCATAACCGGTCAGGAGAATGAACAAGGGCAAACGGAGCTTTGCCGCCATGCATTTCTCCATCACTTCAAGGCCGGAAAGGAGCGGCATCTTGATGTCGGTGATGACGATATCCGGCTTGGTATCTTGGATTTTTTCCCACAAATCCCGACCGTTACGCACCGTGGCAACGATCCTGGCGTGGTGCTCATCCCATGGGATGATCGACTTCATGCCGATCAGAGAGAGAGGCTCATCAT
>JBAXYP010000004.1:0-20435 GCA_041670725.1 Sphaerochaetaceae bacterium | reverse complement strand
CTGAAGACGATCCGGGATCTGCTGTATGGAAACCTGTCGTTCCATCGCAACGACCGGGTCCTTGTGCTTAACGGAGGATACGGCCTGTTGGTCTGGCCCGCATTCAAGGCGACGCCCGAAGGCTTGGTCGTCGTGCAGGTGGAAAGCGTCGAGGAAGAAGAATACCTCGGGCATGTTGCATCCGTTCTGGACGAACTTGCCAGGCCGAAGATTCTCCGCCTTCCGACTGAGCAGGTCTTCGCCCATCTTGAAGAAGGGATGCTGTTTGAAAAGGTCATCGGGAGAAACGTCCTCACCCGTCTTTCGACCGACAAGTCGATCCTCCGCACCTTGAAAGATCGTCTCGCTCCCCATGCCACCCTGGCTCTCGCCCAAACGATTCCGAGCGAAGGATCCCGCCTCTCCGATTTCGTACTCGACGAGAGAACAAAAAAGCGTTTGAGGGAAGCGGAGGTGACAATCTACGGGGAAAGCGGCACCGCTTTGTCGGACTGGGGGCGGGACGAACTGGCGGCGGCGTTCCGTGAGGAAGGATATCAAGTTTCTGTCACGATGAAGGAACTGACCGAAACGCGATTTGTGACGGAATCGAATCTGCATGCATGGCTGCAAGGAGCATACAATACGTGTGCCGACCTCGAGGAAAATCTGAAGGTCTTGTGCAATACGCCGCTTCACTGGAAACACAGCGTCGCCTGCATCATCGCCTCCTTGGATGCGAAGCCGGGAAAAAAAGAAGACGACGGGAAAGGGACGGAAGCATGGAAGGAAACGGAACGAAAGACAAAAGGTCCTTCGGCGCGTTGACGAACGAGAGTTCCCCGGAGAAAATGAAATGATGTACGACTACGTCATTATCGGTTCCGGTTTATTCGGATCGGTGTTCGCCCATCAGGCGACAAAACGCGGCATGAGGTGTCTGGTCATCGAAAAGCGCAACCATATCGGAGGCAATTGTTTCACCGTGCATCAGGAAGGCGTCACGATCCACCGCTACGGCGCTCACATTTTCCACACCTCGGACGAGCGGGTATGGCAATACGTTTCCTCGCTGTGCCATTTCACTCCGTTCATCAACAGTCCGGTGGCGATCTGGCACAAGGAACTGTACAATCTACCGTTCAACATGAATACGTTCCACCAGCTCTGGGGCGTCATCACTCCTATGCAGGCCCAGGCAAAGCTGGAAAGCCAGCGCGTTCCCTGCGGGCAACCGAACAATCTTGAGGAACAGGCACTCGTCCTCGCGGGCCGCGACATCTACGAGAAACTGATACGTTCCTATACGGAAAAACAGTGGGGACGTCCATGCACCGAACTCCCTCCATCGATCATCAAACGTGTGCCGTTGAGAATGCGCTACGACAACAACTACTTCAACGATCCCTATCAGGGAATTCCGACGGAAGGATACACCAGCATTATCCAAAAACTCTTGTCCGGCAGCGACATCGTCCTCGGACAGGATTACAACGTGGAAAGGAAGAAGTGGGACGAAAAGGGGAAAAAGATCGTGTACACGGGCATGCTGGATGCTTTGTTCGACTACCGTCTGGGACATCTTGCATATCGTTCGGAGAAGTTTGTCACCGAACGGTTTGAGGAAGAAAACCATCAGGGAGTCGCCGTTGTGAATTATACCTCGATGGACCAGCCGTATACCCGTTCCATCGAGCACAAGCATTTTCTCTGCGAACAGAGTCCCGTTACATTCGTCAGCTATGAGTATCCCGCCGACTACGCGGAAACGGGAGAACCGTACTATCCGATCGCTGATGAACGGAACCTCACCCTGTATGCACGCTATCGCACTCTTGCAGAGGGGCGGAAAAATCTCCTTCTCGGAGGAAGGCTGGCTGGTTATGCCTATATGGACATGGACAAGACCATCCTGAGCGCTCTCGATCTCGTCAGAAGCGAGTTCGGGGATTGAACTTCAGATCAATGCCGTGGACGATGCCCTCATCCAATTTGCCGTCGTCCATCATCGTGCGGAGCACCGTCATCGCCCCTTCGTGGCTCATCCCTTCTTTGTACGGTCGAAATTCCGTCAACGCCTGGTAAATGTCGAGAACCGCCATCAGACGTTCCTCGAAGCCGAGATCCTTCGCCGTCAGGCCGAACGGGTAGCCGCTGCCGTCCAATTTCTCGTGATGCAATGCCCCCCACTTTTGGATATCATCCATCCCTTCGATCCCGGAAAGAATGTTCCACGAGGCAAGAGCATGATTTTTCATCACCTCGAACTCTTCCTTGGTCAATCGAGCGGGTTTCTCAAGGATCGCATTCGGAATGGTCAATTTGCCGATATCATGCAACGCTCCGGTCAGAAACATCTTGGTACATTTCTCTTCGTTCCAGTGATAAAAACGCGCCATTGCCTTTGCCTTTTCAGCGATGCCGATGGAATGAGTGCAGGTAAAATGGGATTTGTAGTCGACAATCTTCGCGAACATCCTGCCGATCGCTTCAAGATCCCCGAATTGGTAATCTTTGATCCTTCGCGGAACCAACTCATTCAAAGAACCCATCACCATTTCATCCCCAAGGTGTTCCAGTTGGGCATCGTCCACTCCGTCAAGAAACGCCTCGGCAACACATGGCGAAAATGATTTCCCCTCCTCCTTGAAAATCTTTTCGCGTACAAGATCGATTTTCGCCCCGTCCATGCCGTACAGATTGTATCCGAGATCTATCCTGTCAGCCAAATGAATCAACTGGGCGAACAAAGGCGTTTGCCCCGCAGTTTTGCCGAAAGGTCCCGACCCGTCGGCGTTTTCATGATGGTAGAGGATGGCACCTTTCACCGCCGGATAGAAGGCAAGCGTACTGATGTTTCTCTCCCCATAAACGCAATGCTTCCCGAATTCTTCCGACGCATGGGTGTTATCCCTGAACGGGGAAGCCTTGAATACCTGCCAGAACTGGGTAAACGCATTGTCGTGGAGCGTCGAAACTACGACAAGATCGCCAAGAGCCGCCTCTCCCATTCCCATCGCCTTGCCGGTCAGCGCGACAAGATAGGCGACCCGCATGCCATGATGCCCGTCCACTCCCATGATCTCACGTTCCACGTAATCCAGCGCACCGGAGAGTGCACGAACCAGATCATTTCTGCAAATTCTCATAGTGCAGTTACTGTACAGGATAACAAGAGATCAAATCAATGTTTTGCGCAAGAGGAACGGGAAACCGATCAGGAACGTCGATAGCGAAGCAACGTATGGACGGGATAACCGGCAAGTTTTTCTTCATAGGAAAGATACGGGAGGCCCACGACGGCGAAACAGCCGGCGATCACGGCGCCCATTTCCTCAAACAGTTGGCAGGCCGCAAGAAATGTGCCTCCGGTGGCGATCAAGTCATCGCACAACAGGATGCGGTCACCCGGCCGAAAATCTTCTTCCTGGATACAGACGATATCGGTACCGTACTCAAGCTGGTAGGTTTTTTGATGGACGGTCCCGCACAATTTCCCCGGTTTTCGAACCAGAATCAACGGAAGCCGCATCCGGTAGGCGAGCGGAGCACTTAGCACAAATCCTCTGGCATCGATACCTGCAATCCGATCCACCCGCTTGTCCTTGTAATAGTCGTACATCAAGTCGATACATCCGACGAACGCATGGGGATCAACCGTAAGACCGGAAATGTCATTGTACAGAATCCCTTTTTTGGGAAAATCGGCCTTCTTCCTGATCGCCTTGTCGATACACGCAATCGTCTCATTCATGCACAAAGTCTATCACACCGATGTTTTTCTTGCACGATCGCAAAACGTCATATTTTTGGAGAATCGTCCCGTTTCTTCGTCGAATACGGAATGAAGCCCTCAATGAACTTGGCGCGATCCTCCCGTTTGGCGTAAAAATAGCCGTAAAAGGAAAAGACCAAGGCGCCGATGCAGTTGACAAACAAATCCTTCATCGTATCATTCAAACCGATGTCAATGTATCCGTCCACCCCAAGGTCCTGCCCATTCACTTCCGTATGGTGGATGTCCTTGATCGCCACGACCTTGTTCGTCTTCGTCTCGTCCAACGCGACGGTGTAGATGTTGTGGATCACCGTATCCTTCTGCATGTCGGTGTGCATGATGGAATCCATACCGTATTCGAAAAACTCCCAGAGAACGCCCACCGTCATCGAGAAGCAGAATGCCGCTATGGCGACGTATCTGGGGGAAAGGCGAAAAGCGAGGTTTGGGCTTCGGTTGTTCAGCAAGTTGATCAGCGCCAGACCGATACCTGCGCAGATGAATCCGTTGAGCATGTGGAGCATTGTGTCCCAAAACGGGAAACGCACGTAAAAGGAACGCATCTCCCCAAGGATCTCGGCCGCGTAAATAAACAGGTATACGATGATCTCCAGTGTGTCGGGGATCTCGATGGAAAGCCGCTTCTCCAACATCGACGGCAAAGAGGACATCACCAAGGCGAGCACGCACATAAAGATGTTCTCGAATTTTCGTTGGAAAATGGAAAGGATCATGATCATGACCACCGAGCCACGCAAGACGAAATATACCGTCAGCGCACGCTTATGCTCCCGCGCCGCCTCCTTCAGGGAATACCGTCCCTTAGGTTTTTTGTCGCTCGACTTCATACACATCCCCATTGGCCGACGATCCCGCCGTCGAAATCCCTGATGACGAACAGCCCGTCGTCATACATCATATAGGACGGTTTGCTCCCTCCCTTGGGAATCGTCACGGAACCAGGGTTGAGTCGAATTTGCTCCCCTACTTCGACGAGCGGGACGTGAGTGTGTCCGCTGACGACGATATCCCCCGCTTTCATCGGAGGCAACGGATGATGCCCGTGGGCAAGGTAAACCATCCGCGGCGCCAACCGTTCGAGGAACAACACGGCGTAATCGGAGAGGACGGGAAACGGCAGCACCATTTGGTCGGCTTCCGTATCACAGTTTCCGCGTACGCAAAGAATGTCCGCGGCATAGGGGGACAACAACGAGACCACCTCTTTGGGCGCATATCCCGCGGGAATGTCGTTGCGGGGTCCGTGATACAGGATGTCACCGAGAAGGATCATCCGTCCCGCCCCGCTTTTGCGATACGCTTCTAGCATACGGGCAGTAGCCGGGGCGCTTCCATGAACGTCGGATGCAAAAAAAAGTTTCATGCATCCACAGTATCATAAACAGCACGCTTCTGACACCATTGTGTTCATGAGTGCATCATTTTTTCCGCTTCCGATGGGGAGATATTCTTCGTACGCCGCACCGTCTCCAGATAATCGCTTGGCGTTCCTCCCCGTTTCGTGTGATACAAACGGGAAAAATACAACGCGTCGTCGTAGCCCACCATGTGCGCGGCCTGGCCGATGGACAATGCCGGATCGGCCAACAGAATGCGTTCGAAACGCATCAGTTTTTGGGTGATGACCATCTCCTTGAACGAAACCCCCATCTTATCCTTTAGGGTATGGGTGACTGTTGAGGGACTCTTGCCCACCGCTGAAGCAACCTCACCGATGGAGACAGGTTCGTCGATGTGCGCCTCGACGAACGCCATGACTTGCTCTACGAGTTCGGCCTTCCGAAGTTTCATATTCTGTGTACTGATCAAAAACTGCAGGGTCGCCGAGAAAATATACAACATCTTGGAAAGCCGCTCGTCAGAAAAATACGGACGGTCGAGGAACGCTTTTCCCAGCTCCTCGGGATCGGAGTCCGTGGCGCGCCATGCTTCGAGCATCGCCTTGGGTGCCTCGTTCGTCATTCTGAATTGTCCGATCATCGCATATGCGACGATGTTTCCGTCGAGTTCGATGGGTAGGACCGCCTCGGTAAGCCCTCCGTGGCAATGATAGGAAAACTGGCGTCTCAGTGCGGAGCATCTCTTGCATGCCTGTCTGTCCTGATAAAGGCACCGATAACGAATCTTCAATTTTTTCTGCACCATGCTGCAATAATCGCTCGCATCGGTATGGTAGCCTACCATCCATTCGTCCAAGCGAGGCGAATAGAAGGTAATCTTCACGTCGAAACAGTAGGAAAAACTTTCCACAAGGCGCTTCACCATAGGATTAAAATAAAGTCTCAAATCATCCTGCATTTCGTCATATTTTCTTATCATTTAGCAGATTTGTCCATAGCCGTAGCAAAAATTCATATGTACAGGGCCCATATGATCAGATAGACTCCCTGTGAGAGGGATTGAATGGACATTCAGGAAATCATCGGGGAGTTCGACATCCCCGGAGAATTCGTCGAGGCAAAAGCCAATCACGAGGGCCACATAAACGGAACGTTTATCTGTACGTTCTCTGATGGAGCGCATTATACGCTCCAACACATCAACAAGAATGTGTTCGCGAACCCTGAGGAAGTGATGGAAAACATTTACCTCGTCACTTCGCACATACAACAGAAGATTTCAGGACTGCCGGGCAGGGACAAGCGATGCCTGACCATCATAAGGACAAAAAGAGGCGGTCTCTGCCATGTCGACGATGCCGGCGAGTACTGGAGGGTCTACCGGTACATTGAGCGCGTACGCACCTTCAATACGATCACAGAGAGGAAGGAAGCATATTTGCTCGGGAAGGCCGTTGGAAGTTTTCAAAACCAACTTTCCGATTTTGATGGAAGAAAACTCCATATCACGATCCCCAATTTCCACAATATGAACTATCGATACGAGCAACTGGCAGAAGCATTCAAGGCCGACCCGAAAGGAAGAACCGGAGAAGCGCTCCCCGAGCTGGACTATCTGATGGATAACAAGAAACGGGGATGCGCCATTTGGAACGGATGGAAAAACGGCCTGTACCCTACCCGAGTGACCCACAACGATACGAAGATGAACAACGTGCTTTTTTCCGAAGACGGGAAAGAGGCGCTGTGCGTCATCGACTTGGACACCGTCATGCCGGGAACGATTCTTTTTGATACAGGAGACATGATCCGCACGGCGACGAATACTGCCATGGAGGACGAGCCAGACGCAACGAAAGTCATGTGCGACATCCGACTGTACCATGCGTTGCTGGATGGTTATCTGAACGAGGCGGATCCGTTTCTCACCGACGATGAATTCGACTCCTTGGCCGAAAGCGGACGGACGATCACCCAGATCATGGCGGTTCGTTTCCTTACTGATTACATCGCGGGTGACGTCTATTACCATATCGACCGACCTGAACACAATCTGGACAGGGCGCGCACACAGATCGCGTTGATGAAGTCGATGGACAGCCAATGGGGCGATCTGACACGGTTTTGACTTTTTCCCGTCTCTTTATTGCTGTATAAAACATTTTTGCCAGTCCGTCTTGTTGTCTTGTGAAGTTTCTTGCGGTAACTTGAACGCCTTTTTATTGCGTTCAGAAGAAATGTGCCCTATGATGGCAGAAGGCGAGACGAGGTATATCTATGGTTCGCATCGAGGAATTGGAAGTAAAGGCTACGCTTCCCAAAGGCCGAAACCCCCTGCCGCTCTTTTGCGAGAAGGAACATGAGGCGGTCGTTGAATTGTATCCTGAGGTTCCCGCAGAATACCGGACGAACCTCAGGTTTGGTTGCGGCCGCAAGATTCTTCCTTACCTCCTGCAGGATCGTTACGACAGGAATCGCGTCTGGACACCGTTGAAGACGATCGTCTTGGAGAACAACCATCTCAGAGCGACGTTTCTCCCTTCGTTGGGTGGCCGTTTGATCAGCCTGTACGACAAGAATGGGAAAAGGGAACTTTTGTACGACAACAGGAACATCCAGATTGCCGATCCGGCCAATCGGAATGCATGGTTCGTCGGTGGAATAGAATGGAACGTCGGACGGTACGGACACTTTTTTTCCACGTGTTCCGACGTGTACTTCGCAAAAGTCAGCGGAGACCACATCCGCATGTACGATTATGAACGAGGCGAAGGGGTATGGTGGCGCATCGACTTCTTCCTTTCCGAAGGGGACAGGATGCTCTCCGCCGTGGTAACGATCGACAACAAAAAGAAAACGCGGCAATCCCTGTACTACTGGACGAACATCGCCGTCGAACAGACGGAGAAAACGCGCGTGTTCGCCTCCAGCACCCATGCGCTGTATTTAGATGCAAAGGCGCACGGCAAACAAGCCTTTGGATACATGAACGGTCCTGATTCACCCCTGTTGCCAGGAATAGACGTTTCGTATCCGGCCAACTGGCCTTTTTCAGAGCAATACTTCTTTACCTGCAACCATGACCCAATGCCATGGGAAGTGGTCGTCCAAGATGACGGTTGCGGTCTGATGGAAGCATCCTCGCCGTTTCTCGGATACCGCAAGATGTTCTGCTGGGGCACGGGGAAGAGTGGCAGGAACTGGCAACGTTTTCTCGCTCCTGAACGTGATGGTTCATATGTGGAAATTCAGGCTGGACTTGCCCCCACTCAGTTTCACGATAAGTTCATTGAAGCAGAAAGCTCAGTGCGATGGCTTCAGATGTTCGGCCCCGTTGCCATCGGGCGACGGATGGCAAACTACACGGAGGAACGGAACGATGTGACCCAGGCGGTTGAGACGCTCCTCGACGCAAAAAGGATCGTCAGGGAAGAGAAGCGCAGGAGCAAGGAATTGGACGAACCGGAAACGCAAATGCTCCATTATGGAAACGGATGGGCCTATCTGGAGAAAACGGTCTGCAAAGAGGAACCGGACGTCGTCTACCGTGTGAGGAGGGAAGACGTCCCCTCCTCTCTTTCCCCATGGCTCCGCTTGGCGGAGGAAGGGAAGGCGCCGGCGTACGATCCGTTGCGACTTCCGCCGGTCATCGGACAACCATGGATGGAATTGCTGAAAAGAAGCGAAGGGGAGCCGATGTCTCTTTCCTACTGGGGCGGCATTATGCTCGCGGAAACAGGAAAAGACGCGGAAGCGTTGGAATTGTTTCAGCTGGTACACAAACACATGCATGATGCCTACAGCGCACGGAATATCGCCCGGATTCTCCTTCGGGAAGGGAAAAAAGTGGAGGCGCTTCTTTGGTATCAGGCCGCTACCTATTCCAATGGATACGGGGACGATCCCGCCATCACGGAGGAATACGTCGCTCTTCTCTTGGAAACGAAGGAATGGACGACCGCACATGCGATTCTATCCGTCCTTCCGGCAAAACTTGCAACGAACCGCATTCGGATGCAAAAAGCCGTTCTCGCGAGTCATGAGCGCAATTCCTCGTTGCTCGTCCGACTGATCGCCGAAGGGTTCCCCAACATCAGGGAAGGAGAAAACCTCTACAAAGAACTGTGGATCTCGCTCCTGTACATGCGTGTCGCACCCCACGAACGCCGTACTACGGAGCGGACACGGCAATTGCTTGCGGAACATCCGCTTCCCGACTCACTTTCGTTCTCAACGGCTGATGACCGGGTTGCCCAAGGATGAGCGTTCCGGTAGCATACGCCTCATGGACACCCTCATCGCGTTTGATTTTGACGGCACGCTTTACCCGTTCGCTCCGTACGACAGCGAGGAACTGTTGATGTTACTCGCTTCGAAAAAGCGTGGACGCCTGATGCAGATACGCGCCAAGCGCGCTGTCGCCAGGGATATGGCGGGCAAAAGTCCTCTGGACGAATTCGACAGGAACTTTCTCCGTTATGCGAAAGGCGCCACGGCGGAGACCATCGGGGAAGTCGTGGACTATATCATGCGTCCCTGCAGAAGGGAAAATTATGCTTCTCTGGAGTCCCTTTCCCTCAGGGCCGACCTCATCGTCCTTTCGGCGGGAACGACGGACATCTCCCGGATGTTTCTCGAACGTATGGGTGTCGCACGACACTTCAAGGGATTTTACGGCAAACACCTCTGTTTCGACGCATCGGGAAAAATGACGGGATATACATCGGAAGTCCCGACAACGGAGGCGAAGGCGAATATCCTCCGCGGATTCAGACGATCATACACCACCATATTCGCCGCCGGAGACGGACTGACGGACAAGAATATGCTCGCCGAAGCCGATCTCGGCATCCTGCTGCGGTACGACGGGAAGGCGATTTTCCCCGGCTACCCCATCACTCGGTCCATTCCTGAAACGATAACGATGATGCTCAGTTCCCTCTGAGCATCGCCTCCGCCTGCCGCACGGCAACCTTCCACAGGAGGAGATCGACGACGACCAAGAACAAGAAGGAAACGGGAAGCGCCGCGCCGAAAGGCAACAGCAACAGCGCCGCGGCAAGAAGCGCGATGACGCCAAGAGAAGGGAGAAACGCGAACAGCGTGTTGATGTTGCTTTTCACCGCTTGCTGGGGCAACGTCCATCCCAAATTCGGTCTATGATAGTCAATGGCGAGTCCGGCGCAGGAAACGGCGAACGACAACAACAGAAGAAGCGGGGCGATCCACAGGATGTGGAGCAAAGGGAGGTGCATCCACACCAAGGTGACAAACGCGTACACCTGAGCACTTAAACAAAGGTATTTCAGATGGAGGCGAACCTTCGCGAGGACGAACGTCCTGGCCGGCACAGGATAGGTCCGATCCAGAAAGAACAATGCTCCCTGTCTGCTTACACTGGTCGAAGAGACGGAAGAAAATGACGAGAAAAGCGCAAACGTCAGAAGGATTGCCTGAGGAAGCTTCGGATACGTCTTCACAACTTCGAAGGACGACGAAAGCTCCCCCACTACACCGGTGACGGCGTACACGATGAGAAGAATTACGGGAATGGCGATTTCGGCGTAGATTTCCATCTGGAACATCGACTGGCTTTTGATAATCATCCGTTCCCGTCTCTCCAAAGAGGAGACGAGTCCGCGGGAACGCTCTGCACTTCGGACCCTTTTCCCCTTCTTTTTCCCCGACGAACATTGGGACAAGGAATAATTCCTCACGAACAAGGAAGAGGATACACGCAGGCAGAGGTACGAGCCAAGAGCCAACAAAAACATGGAAAAAAACAATACGGAAGGACGGGAAGCCGAACGCGCAAAAAACGTGAACGCCGACAAGGCCGCCATCATCCGCGACAGGCGGTCGGCAAGGTTCTGGAGATCCACTTTGCCTGCCATCATCTGCGTCATACTCCGGGAACCCAATAGGGCGATGACGATGATGAGCACGGAGAAAAGCACTTTGCCCGTTCCGGGATGCATGCGCCCTTTAAAAAGGCGGGTGCCGATGGAGGAGAGAAGAAACGTCAGTGACATGACAAACAGGCTTCCCTCCACGATGAAAATAACAACGGAAATCACGGAGAGAAAAGAAGCGCCACCCACGACGAGCATCGGAGCGAGCATGAACAGATACATGACCAGACAGCCGATCCACTCGATGAAAAAACGGGAAAGGAACACTGAACGGGAGGAGACGGGCAACACCATCACCATCGGCATGTCCCTAGCTGAGGAAAGCAACGGCGCAATGGAAAACAAGAAGGTAAAGAAAGTGAAGATGAACGTAATGAACAGCGCCATGGAAAACCCCCATTCGGGATGCCCTGCCATACGACCCGCCTGTTGGTAGGAGGCATAGGAAAAACCGAGCATCACGGACAGGACGCAAAAGCCATAGGCCATGGCGAGGATGGCAAGAATTCTGACGCCTTTGCGCTTCGCACCGCCGAGTAATTGCTCAAACGGTTTCGTCCCCTGCATGTATGCACGAAACAACCGAAAGATCTCACGCATCGTGCTTCTCCGTAAGAGAGAGGAACAGCTCCTCGAGACTCCGGTCGCTTCCTTTCTGGAGTTCGGAAAACGTGCCGTCGTAGAGAAGTTTTCCCTTGTCGATAATTCCGACGCGGGTGCACACTTCCTGAGCAACTTCAAGGACATGAGTGGAGAAAAAAACGGTATTTCCCCGGGATGCGTAATTTCTCATTTCCCGTTTCAATGTATAGGCGCTTTTCGGATCAAGACCGACCATCGGCTCGTCGAGGATCAGCAGCTTCGGCTGATGCATCAAGGCTCCGATGACGGCAAGCTTTTGTTTCATTCCGTGGCTGTAGGAGGAAATCTCGTCATCCAGCGCGGCAAACTCGAACAAGGAGCACAACGCATCGACTTTTTTCCACCTGTCCTCCACATGGTAGACGTCCGCCATGAAATCCAGATGCTGCCTGCCGGTCAATCTCAGGTAAAACAGCGGTTCGTCGGGAACAAACCCGATCTGCCGTTTGACAGCGAGAGCGTCCCGCCTCACATCAAGTCCGTTGACGGACAAGGATCCCGAGTCAGGAAGAAGCAAGCCGACAATCATTTTGATGGTAGTGCTTTTTCCCGCACCGTTCGGGCCGAGGAACCCGTACACAGCGCCATCGGGAATGGAAAGCGTCAGTCCGTCCACCGCATTCTTCCCTTTTCCATAGCTTTTTGAGACATGGTCCAACATGATCATAAAATAATTATCGCATATGTGGCGGTACGGTTTCAACTATGCCCCGATATACCGATTTAATGCATAATTACAAATAAAACGGGGAATTTATAGAATAAATATGCAAAACTACTTGCATTTTTTGGAATTTATGCATATTCTCTCTACAAAATTGTATCCTGCGGAGGACGTAATATGCAAAAGGAAAAAATCATTCTCGCCTATAGCGGCGGATTGGATACCTCGGTCATCCTGAAATGGCTGAGCAACAAGGGGTTCGACGTTATCGCCTATGTGGCGAATGTCGGGCAGAACGAGGACTTCGGAGCCATAGAGAAAAAGGCGTATGCAACGGGAGCCAGCAAGGTGTACATTGAGGATCTCAGACGGGAACTGGTCACCGACTACGTCTTCCCCGCGATGAAAGCCAATACCATCTATGAAGGAACCTACATGCTGGGAACCTCCCTTGCCAGACCGATCATCGCAAAGAAGCAAATCGAAATTGCCAAGAAGGAAAGTACGGTATATGTCGCACACGGCGCCACGGGGAAAGGGAACGACCAGGTGCGATTCGAATTCGGTTATTACATGCACATGCCCCAAGTGAAGATCATCAGCCCGTGGAAAGACCCCGAATGGCTTTCCCAGTTCGAAGGCAGGACAGACCTGCTCGCCTATGCGAAAAAATACGGGATTCCGGTCAAGGCCTCTGCGAAGAAACCGTACAGCGAGGACGAAAACCTGATCCATATCAGTCATGAGGCGGGAATCTTGGAGGATCCATCCAAGGAATGCCCCGACGACGTCTATTCGATTTCCCTCAGTCCCCAGGCCGCTCCTGACAAGAAGACCTACCTGACCTTCACTTTCGAGAAAGGAATCCCCGTCAAAGTGGTCAACGACAACGACGGGACGAGCGTCACCGACCCACTGGAGATGATGCTGTACCTGAACAGCGTGGGGCACGACAACGGCATCGGAAGGGTCGACATGGTGGAGAACCGGTACATCGGCATCAAAAGCAGAGGTGTCTACGAGACGCCGGGATGTACCATCCTGTGGCACGCCCATCATGACCTTGAAGGCATCACGATGGACAAGGAAGCGATGCATCTGAGGGACTGCCTTTCGCCGAAGTACGCCGAATTGATCTACAACGGTTATTGGCACGCTCCGGAATTTGACATGCTTACGGCTCTGTTCGATGAGAGCCAGAAATTCGTCACCGGCACGGCAACCGTCGCCCTGTACAAAGGGAACGTCAGCTTCGCCGGCGTGACCAGTCCGGTTTCCTTGTACAATCAGAAACTCGGTTCCATGGACGAAGCCGGCGGTTATCACCCCGTCGATTGCAAGGGGTTCATCAACATCAATGCGATGCGCCTGATCGCGGACGCAAAACAACGGGAAATGAACTGACTCACATATTTCGGGGGGCTTGGCAAAACCCTCCGAAATTTCCATACTACGACCAGAGGGAATGAAGTGCTCCCCGGGAAATCCCGAACCGCCCATCCGGCTAATGACTTCTGAATTTTTGTACGAGGGAGAAAGTCATGCTTGATTGCCTGGCGGTTGGATTCGGTGGTTTTTTTGGGTGTATCGCGCGGTATTTGTGTATGCGTATCCCCTCCCCCGACGGATTTTCCATAGTAAAGACCCTCTGCATCAACTGCCTCGGTTCGTTCATCCTGTCGTTCGTCGCGGCAACGGCAACGCGAAAAGCCGCACTTTCCCCTCGTCTCCTTCTGATGTTGAAAATCGGAGTATGCGGAGGTTTCACCACGTTTTCCACTTTTGCTTTCGAATACGGGTCGTTGTTTTCGCAGGGGAAAACGGTGATGGCGGCCTTTTATATCGTCGCAAGCGTCTTCGGAGGATTACTTTCTTTCTTCCTCGGACAACTCATCGGATAATCAACAGAGAGAGAATGCTTTCCGTTACCGCAACGAGGAAGAGCGGAATCATGCCGTCGATGTATCGAGCCACTCCTTCCAGTCCGTAATACCTGAAATAGCAAACCAGGGAAACAACAACGGAAAGCACCGCGATGACGGAAGCCCACGCAATTCTTGGCGGAGAAAAAACTCCCAGACCGGAAAGCGCATTGATTTCCATGGCGGTCAAAAGCGCCCACCCAATGATCAAAAACAGTTCGGTCGTCACCGGTCGATGCAATAAAAAACGGGAGAGGAAAAGAAGCAAGAGATATACGGCGACGGACGCGACGATAAGGACATTGCCTTCAATTGGATGCGGAGCGAGACGAATACCTTTCGCAAGGATGTATACGCCGGACACACCGAACGCCAACGAGGGGAGCAACAACCATCCCGAAGCGAGACCGGTAATGGGAGAAACGGGGCGAAAAGCCAGTACCCACCACGCGAGATACCATGCGCAACAGCCGATGACCAAGAAGCTCCCCCGTTCCATCAAGCGTATGGATCCATTCATAGGAACAGTATGCCTCGTCCCTGTCCACTTGACCATCCCCCCCTTCGTTTTCTACCCTTGACATCATGACGACGGAACGGGAATTGCTGATGCGTGCGGTATTGGCGGGAGATACAAAGGAAACATTTCGGATGTTGGAATCAGGAACCAAGACGGACGATCCGGATGAGAAAGGGAGAACGCCGCTCCTTACGGGACTTTCCCTGGGATCCCCTCTTGCAACGATCGAGGACTTGATACGGCACGGAGCGAATGTCAACGCCCACGACGACGATGGGATCACCCCGTTGATGGCGGCGGTATCTTCGCCGGTACGTCAACGGGCTGCGATCCGGTATCTTCTTCGTTCGGGTGCCGATCCGAATGCGACGGACAAACAGGGGATGACCGCCCTGCACAAAGTCATCCACACCGGAGATGCCACGCTTCTGTGCGAAAAGGGAGCCGACATCAACACGCTGGATGGAAAAGGGCAAAGTCCACTCGCCGAGGCGATCGTCAGGGAATGCGATAGCCTTCTGGCAAAGGAATTTCTGGAAAACGGCGCCGACAAATACAGAAAAGGCGGGGATGGGATGGATGCGCGGGAAGCGCTCGTCCGCATTTGCCATGATCCTTTGCTGTTCGCTCTGCTTCTCGAGGAATCGGACTACCGACGGTGCGACGAAAAGGGATATACACTGCTGATGCAAGCCGCCGCCCACAACAGGCATTCGGAAGTGGTCACCTCGATGCTCGAACACGGAGCTCCCGTAAACGCGGCGGCGCTTGACGGGACAACGGCCCTGATGATGGCGGCGATGGCAAACCCGACGACGACGGTCCTGAAAACACTCATCGAACACGGGGCGGACGTCAATGCGAAAAACAACCGAGGTGTCACCGCCGTGATGATGGCTTCCATCGACCCGTTCCGCACGGATAAGATCGACTTGCTGGTTCGTTCTGGTGCGGACATCAACGCACAGGATGCCGCAGGTATGACGGCTTTGATGCACGCATTCACGGCCTACATCAGAGAGGAGAACATCAAAACCCTCCTTTCTCTCGGCGCGGACACGACGATACAAGACAAAAGGGGACGAGACGTGCGATTCTACGCCGCCACGAAAGAAGGAAAGGAATTACTTGCCATGTGAGAGCAGGCAATCGGGACACGAAACCAAAGTGCCGGGACGGCACGTGGGCTTTCCTCCGATATCTCAAAGTCGATGCGCCTTCGCGAGACGACATATGCACAGAAGAACGTCTTTTTTTCTCGAGCGGCGACGGGTCATTCGTCCGAAGGACCGATCTTTTCTCTTTCGGCATAGAAGGTATCGCAAAAAGTATTTTCCCGACATTCGGTAATTGACGCAACAAACTGCAACGATTAGGGTATATGCATCCGGGAGGAAAAGCATGGAAGCAAATGAAATTCTGATGAAAGCGGTCAAAAAGGCAAGCGTCACGATGAACGCAGGGGAAGGCGGACCGTTCGGTGCGGCAATCATCGACCGAGAAGGGAACCTGTACGTAGCGAGCAATACCGTTCTTTCAAGCAATGACCCCACCGCGCACGCCGAGGTCAACGCCATCCGTTCGGCATGCAAAGCGAAGCACACCCACGACCTGTCGGGATGCGTTCTCTACACCACCTGCTATCCTTGTCCGATGTGCTTGTCCGCTTGTATCTGGGCCAACATCAAAACGATTTACTACGGATGTACGCCGAAGGACGCAGAGGCCATCGGTTTCCGTGATGATTTCATCTATCGGTTCATCAAAGGGGATTGCACCGACAGGAACGTCATGACGATCACCCAAGAAGGTCGGGAACTGACAATGGTGCTGTTTGAAGAATACGCGAAGAAAAACGGTGAAATCTACTGATCACACAAGTTCGCTGTAGTGTTCGATGCCCAAATCGAGGATCCGCTTGATGTGCTCGTCATTCAGACTGTACAAGACACTGCGGCCTTCTTTCCTCCAGCGGACAAGACGCCGGGCCCGAAGCAACTTAAGTTGCTGGCTGATAGTACTCTGTTGCATGTCGAGTTCGGCACACAAGCTGCTTACGTCCGTCTCTCCTTCCAAAAGCACGAACAGAATCTTGAGACGAGTAGGATCCCCGAACACCTTGAAGAATTCGGCGAGATCGACGACTTCCTCGTCCGCTATCTGAAGCTTTCCTGCCATCGCATGCACCTCTTTGCATAATAATACGCGCTTTACGGCAAAAAAACAAATGGCCGTATTTTCATTCACCTTTTTTTTCTGTACAGTGGGACATGAGGTGCATATGAAGAAGGAATCGCTTGGCTTCATTGGTCTTGGCGTGATGGGACATTCGATGTGTACCCATCTGCTCGACGCCGGATACCCGGTGCATGTGTTCAACCGAACAAAATCGAAAGCGGAAGGCGTGCTCGCGAAAGGGGCCGTCTGGGAAGACTCCCCGGCGAGGGTTGCGAAAGCAGTCGATATCGTTTTCACCATGCTTGGCTTTCCCCAGGATGTCGAGCAGGTCTACTTCGGAGAGAATGGATTGTTTTCCGCCTCCCATGCCGGAGAATGCTTCGTCGATATGACGACGACAAAACCGTCCCTTTCCCTGTCCATCGCAAAGAGGGCCGAAGAATTGGGATGTCAGGCATGTGACGCCCCCGTCTCAGGAGGGGACACCGGCGCAAAGAACGCGACGCTTTCCATCATGGTGGGCGCAGAGAGATCCGTTTACGAAAGGTTGATCCCTTTCTTTCGGATCCTCGGCAAGGCAACCTACGAAGGGGGACCGGGAACGGGACAACATACAAAGATGTCCAACCAGATCGTCATCGCCGGTACGATGGCGGGTATGTGCGAAGCGCTGTTGTATGCGAGGAAGGCGGGATTGGATGAGCAGACAATGCTGGATACGATCAAGACAGGAGCCGCCGGATGTTGGAGCTTGGACAATCTCGCCCCGAGAGTCATCAAAGGCGATTACGAGCCGGGCTTCATGATCGATCATTTCGTCAAGGATATGGGCATCGCACTTGAGGAAAGCAAAAAGATGGGACTCTGCCTCCCCACGCTCGCCCTCGTACAACAACTGTACATCGCCTTGCAGGGAATGAATCTTGGCAAACTCGGGACGCAAGCTTTGGTGCTCGCTTTGGACCGCGTCAGTGGCGCGGGTTGTTTCAAGGAGAATTGAAATGGAACTGGACAATGAAGGAGCAAAACTTATCTTTGCAGACGGTTCGGAGTACGTCCTGCCCGTCCTCACGGACAACATGGGCGACAAGAGCCTGAACATTACCGAACTAAGGGGCAAGACGGGCTACATCACCTATGATCCCGGCTTCGTCAACACGGGTAGTTGTCTCTCTTCGATCTGCTACATCGACGGAGAGAAAGGCATCCTCCGCTATCGGGGTTACGCTATTGAGGATTTGGTCGCCAACTGCGATTTCGTCGAGGTCGCGTATCTGCTCGTCAAGGGGGAATTGCCCGACCTCAGGCAACGACAGATGTACAGCGAGTTACTCAACCGGCATTCTTTGCTCCACGTCGATATGCAGGATTTCTTCCGAAATTATCCGCAGAACGCCCACCCGATGTCGATTCTCGCTGCCATGGTTGCCTCCCTTTCCGCGTTCTACCCCGAGTTGCAGGAACGGGATCCCGAAGAGAACATCGACCTCACCGTCACGCGGCTTCTTTCGAAGATGCGCACCATTGCGGCTTTTACGTATCGTCAGATGAACGGTCTTGATTTTGTCGAACCGTCGTACAAGTATTCTTACTGCGAGAACTTTCTCAACATGATGTTCCATACGCCGGTCAACGACTATAAGCCAAATCCCGTCCACGTCAAGGCGCTGAACGATTTGATGATTCTGCACGCGGACCACGAGCAGAACTGTTCCACCAGCGCCGTACGACTGATCGGCTCCTCGGGAGCCAACCTGTACGCGTCGGTATGCGCCGGTGTCTGCGCCCTCTGGGGCAGCAAGCACGGCGGGGCGAACCAAGCGGTGATGCAGATGTTGGAAAGCATCTACAGCCATGGGTTAAGCGTCGAGGAAGTGGTGCGAAAAGCGAAGGACAAGGACGAAAGCTTCAGGCTGTACGGTTTCGGACACCGCGTCTACAAGACCTACGATCCCAGGGCGAAAATCGCCAAGCAGATTTGCACGCAGGTGCTGGGTGAAGGAACCGGAAACGATCCGTTGCTGCAGATCGCCCTCGAACTGGAGCACACCGCATTGAACGACTCCTACTTCATTGAACGGCATCTGTATCCGAACATTGATTTCTATACAGGTCTGATTTTCCACGCGATGGGCATCCCCGAGAACATGTTTACCGTACTTTTCGCCATGGGTAGGCTTCCCGGATGGATCGCCCATTGGCTTGAATGGAGGCATGATCCTTACCAGAAGCTGGGCAGACCCCGCCAAGTGTACAACGGACCGCAGGAAAGGAAGGTTCTTCCGCTTGCGGAACGGTGATGCGCTCATCTTCGATTTCAACGGAACCCTGTTCTGGGACACTGCGTTCAACATGGAGGCGTGGGACAGGGTTTCCCGTCTATACCGTGGCAAACCGTACGGGACGGACGAGCGATGCGTATTCAACGGGAGGAACAGCGTTGAAACGGCACGTTTCTTCCTCGGCGGGGATGCTTCGGACGAGACGATACACAGAGTCATCGAGGAAAAGGAACGGTATTATCGATCGTTATGCCGAGCGAAGGGAATTCCCCTCCTCGCCCCGGGAGCCGAAGAGCTGATACGCACGGCCAAGGAAGCGGGGCTGCGCATGGCGATCGCCACGGGAGCGCCACGCTCCAACACAGAAAGCTATCTGCAATGGTTTCCCGTTCTCTCGTTGTTCGGGAAAAACATTCTGTACGATGATGGATCGCGAAAAGGAAAACCGGAACCGGACATCTACTGCGACGCAATGAAGCTTTTGCACTGCACGCCGGAAGAAACGGTGGTCTTCGAGGATTCACCGCCGGGAGTGGAGGCAGCACGACGAGCCGGCGTCCAACGAATCTATGTCGTCGCAAGCCCGTACGCGGAAACGAGGAGAGTCGCGTCACAGCCCTGCGTGGCGGGAATTCTCACGGATTTCCGTTCCTATCTGCCTCATCTTGCCGCTGATCCCTCAATAGATTGAGCAACCCTCCATGAAGGAGCATTTCCTTCTGTTCGTCCGTCGCAACAAGATCAAGGGCGATATCCGCTCCTTGGGTCACGTCGTGGAGAACGAACTCGCCTTTCCTCACCATAGCATGCACGTCGTCCATCTCCAGTGTATCCCCTTGGACGACCGACTGATAATCCTTTTCGCTTCTGAACGTAAGCGGAAGAATGCCGAAATTGCAGAGATTCGCTTGGTGAATTCGTTCAATGGAAAGTGCGATGACGGCCTTCACACCCAAATACATCGGGCAGATCGCTGCGTGCTCCCTGCTCGACCCTTGTCCGTACGAATACCCCGCGATGACGAAATTTGCGACTTTCGCGTCCCTGTTCTCCGCAGCTTTTTTTGAAAAGTCACTGTCAATATTCTCAAAAACGAACGTGCTGTATGCCGGAATGTTCGACCGATACTTCAGGCGGGCTCCCGCCGGCATAATGTGATCGGTAGTGATCTTGTCCCCGACTTTGATGGTCGCGACG
>JBAXYP010000003.1:0-20907 GCA_041670725.1 Sphaerochaetaceae bacterium | reverse complement strand
CTCGTCGTCGCCGTCGTCGAAGAGGGAACGAAATTCTTCTTCTTGAAGAAGCGAACATGGGATTGCCCCGACTTCAATTATACGTTTGACGCCATTGTGTATGCGGTATTCGTTTCAATGGGATTCGCCATGTTCGAGAACGTAAAGTATGTATTCGGCTACGGATTGGGAGTCGCCCTCCCCCGGGCGTTTCTTGCGGTTCCTGGACACATGGGATTCGCCGTATTCATGGGATACTTTTACGGCAAGGCGAAGGTTGCGGAAAGCAACGGCCACACCGTAATGAAAAACTTCTATCTTGTGGCATCCTACGTGACCGCAGTCTTGCTTCACGGTATCTACGACTCCACGGCGATGATGCAGAACCCTTCCGCAACCGGCATTTACCTTGCATTCGTCGTCGTGTTGTTCCTTGTCGTCTATCGGATGATTAAGCGGGAATCGGCGGAAGATCGAAGGATTTCATGAAAGTTCCTTCGTGATACTATCGTTCGGCTTTCCTTCTTCCCTTCCTCCATGCTACGAGAGGATAGGAGGTAGTTATGGCTTTCATCGCGGTTCATTCACAAAATTGGCATCATATCGACATGCTCAGACATTTGTTCGCACCAATTTCCGTACAGGGGGCCTCGCAACCGGAAGAACTTTGCCGACATCTGCAAGCCACCAAAGAACACAGGATACTCGCTGTTATAGACGTGGAACTTGGGGAAAAGGGACAACGTTCCCTCATTTCCACACTTCAGCAACTAAAAAAGACGATGACCATTCTGTTCACGTTCCCCGTAGCGGAGAACTTTGGCTCGGAACAGGGAGAACTGACCTTGATGTTCACCCCATGGAAGACCCTGAGGACTCCTGAAATTACGACATCGTTGTCCCGTTCATTGAAAGGGACGCCCCACCATAAGCTTGTTGGTTCGAGCCTCATAATGGAGAAACTGCGCGAGGAAATCGCCATCGCTTCCCGATCCAATCTTCCCGTCCACATCTATGGGGAAACAGGAACAGGAAAAGAAATCATCGCCCACATGATCCATCAGGCACTTCATCCCGATGGACCGGACATGGTCATCGCTAACTGTTCGGATTTTTCAGATTCACTCGCACGTTGCAAACTTTTCGGAACCAGAAGAGGAGCGTTCACCGATGCAAAGGAAGACACCCAAGGATTGGTGGAGATCGCCAACGGATCAACACTTTTTTTGGATGAACTTGAAGACCTTTCCCCTGGAGTACAATCGTTGCTTCTCCGTCTTCTCGAATACGGAACTTACCAGCGAGTCGGCGATGCCGTCACGCGATATGCCCGTTTCCATGTGCTCACCGCTTCCAATGTCCCTCTTCCGATGCTCCGTATGACGGGCAAGCTTCGGAACGACTTGTTTTATCGTCTTAACGGGTTTCCCGTCAAAGCACCGCCGCTTCGTACCCATCGAGAAGACATTCCCGCTCTGGTGGAACACTTCCTGCAAATGACGGGAGAAGAAAGACCCGTTGAGGCCAAAGGCCTCGTTCTTCTCAGACAACGGTTCTGGAGCGGAAATGTCAGGGAATTGTTCTCTTCCCTGAAACAAGCTGTCGCGCGCAGTCAGGGATGCTCCGTGATCCGCATCGATCCTGAAGTGTTTTCGGGTGACGAGCAACCTTTCCTCCCGTTCTCTTCATGAGCGGAGGAAGAAGTGGGGAAAAGGGAAAAAACTTTTGACAGAACGCAAGAAGCTTCACGTAAAGAAACCTTATGCCAAGAATTAACCTCTGCGGGACCTTTTCTCATTCGGTGGATAACCGGTGGATAACTTCCGATCGAGCGGTTTGTGGAAATTGTTATTTTAGTCACAAACCCAATTAGTTTTTATATAGAAATTAGAGTAAAAAACAAACGTTAAGTGGTATGTATTTTATTATAATGTATGGAAATGACAAACAAATAAAATCTGTCCTGAAAAACAAACCGGATGTCTTTGCTTCTCACATCTTACATACCTATTCCTTGGTGTATACGGCTTGTGGACAACCGGTGGATAACTTGGGAATTCCTCGGTGGATACGCCTTAATGATTTTCTGTATTGGTAGGGAATTACCTGGAGACTTCGATATCCAATCCCAAAGAAAACAGTTTCTGTTGGAGATTCTCATAACCTCTTTCAATCTGATAGATGTTGTCGATCTTTGTCGTACCCTCGGCGCAAACGCCGGCGATGACGAGCGCCATACCGGCACGGACATCGGGACTGGTCACATCAGCGCCCTTGAGGTGCGCAGGTCCGGAGACCACTGCCCGATGGGGATCACACAGGATAATGTCCGCTCCCATGCGGATCAACCAATCAACGAAATACATTCTCGACTCAAACATCTTCTCATGAACAAGAATCATTCCACTCATCTGCGTGGCACATACGGTGATGATGGATAACAAATCGGCTGGAAATCCCGGCCACGGGGCATCATCGATTTTCGCCGTATGTCCGCCCACTTCCTTATGGAGTATCCTTTCCTGCCGTTTTGGAACGAGAACGGATGACGGACCGTCAACGATGAAATCAATGCCGATCCTTTGAAACCCCAGACGAATCATCCGCAATTGGCTCGGATTGACCTGTTTCAGAAGAATTTCCCCACCGCTGGCTCCCGCGAGTCCGATGAACGAACCGGCTTCCATGTAATCGAACCCCAATGAGAACTCGCACCCATGCAAATGGTCCATTCCATCAACCCGAAGCACATTGCTGCCGATACCTCCGATAGAACAGCCCATCTTTCCCAGCATCACGCACAGATCCTCCACATGAGGTTCGCTGGCCGCATTCCTGATGATCGTCGTCCCTTTCGCCAAGGAAGCTGCCATGATGATGTTTTCCGTCGCAGTGACGGATGTCTCATCGAGGAAGACATCGTTCGCTTCAAGACGGCGTCCCTTTGTTTTCATGAACAGCGTTCCATCTTCCAGAACGGAACAATCGGCTCCCAACGACGAAAGGCCGAGAAAATGAGTGTCCAACCTCCTCAACCCGATGACATCTCCGCCGGGAGGCGGAAGATGCACGCTTCCCCGCGTGGCCAGAAGGGGACCGGCGAAGAGAATGGAGCCGCGCACGGCGTCAACGAGATCGGGTTGCAAGACTCCGACCCGATTCCCACTGCGAATCCTGACGGTATGCGTATCTTCCTTGGTAACGGAAGAACCGATGGCAGAGAGGATGCGAAGCATCACCAGCACATCCTCGATCTCCGGCACGTTACGCAGGACGACTTCGTCATCCGTAAGCAATGTCGCGGCAAGACAAGCCAAGGCGGCGTTCTTGTTACCGCTGATCGTCACCTCTCCGCAGGCAGGCCTGCCTCCAACAATGGTGTAGGAACCCATGTATCCCCCATCCTCACTGTACCCCGGCTCCTTCTCTCCTGCAAGTTCATTGTTGCCCGACACCGCAAAAGAGACTATCATTGCGAATGTGAAACACCAAGATACACCCAGAGTATACGGCATCGGCAACCCTTTGATCGACATCATCGTGAGCGCTGAGGATCAAGATCTTGTGAAGCTTGGCATCCATAAAGGGACGATGACACTCATCGGGAAGGAACGGCACGCGGAACTGCTTTCGTTCGCAAAAACCAAACATCCCGCCTATTCCTGCGGCGGGTCATGCCCGAATACCATCATCACGCTCGCTCTGCTGGGCGTCAATGCGACGTTGGCGGGGAAAGTAGGCAACGACGAGAACGGGGATATCTACAACGCCAAGTTGAACGACCTCAACCTCGGTAATGAACTTGCAAGAACGGACAAACAACCGACCGGTTCTACCGTAATCCTCGTTACTCCGGATTCCGAACGAAGTATGAACACGTTCCTTGGAGCGAATCAGCTCTACAGCAGGAACGACATCAATCCACAGACGGTAAAAGATGCGGACTTCTTCCATTTCACCGGCTATATGTGGGATACACAAAGCCAACAGGACGCCATCATGTGCGCTTTGGATATCGCGAAAAAAAACGGAACTATCGTGACTTTCGACATTGCGGATCCTTTCGCCGTCGGAAGATATCGCGAGAAATTCCTCGGCCTGATCACAGATTACTGCGATATCGTCTTCGCAAACAGCGAGGAAGCGAGGATCTTGTTCGACAACTACGATCCGTACGAATGCTGTCGCTCCATGGGGAAACTGTGCAGGACGGCCATCGTGAAGAACGGCAAAAAAGGGTCGTTCATTTGTCATGACAAGAAAATCCTCAAAATTCCGGCGAAAGGTGCGGCCAGCCCCGTGGATACCACGGGAGCCGGTGATACGTATGCCGCCGGATACATCTACGGGCTCTGCACCAACCATTCCATCGAGGAATCCGGGATGATCGCATCAATCCTCGCAGGAGAGATTATCGGTCAATACGGAGCTCAGTTTTCCACGGAAAAAGCGCATGCGCTTCGCATGGAACTTGAAAGCGGAGACTGGGAAAACCGATAGCCGCAATTTCAATCTTGTGCATACCAATGAAAACGAGAAATGAGATTTTCATGAAATATCTTTAATCTTTTTGTCGGTCATCTCTCCGCCGTTTTTTCTTCATCTTTCTGCTGTTTGGAAACAACGGAGTACTCTGCAACCAATTGTCCCGTCTGGATGCTTTTACCTACAGAACGTATACCTTGGCAATACACCGGAATGTTTCTCCGTACTGATTAACGACCACATTCAAGGAAAATCTCTCGGAAGGAGGAAACCTGTTCCATCGATTTCAGTCCGGAACGTGTTTGCCTCCACAACAAAACCCCAAAATGAGATAAATGATTTGCCAAACGCACGAGAACATGGCATCATGAAACTGAAAGTCCAAACACCATTCGTGGAGGCATTGTTATGGGAATCTTCATTATTGTTGTCGCCGTCATTATCATTTTGCTTGTATATGGCATCAGCGTATACAACAAGTTGATCCGCTATAGGAATCAAAGCGAAGAGGCAAGCGCCGCCATAGACGCTCACCTGAAGCGGAGGTATGATCTCGTACCGAATCTCGTGGAAACCGTCAAAGGATATGCAGCCCATGAGAAAGAGACATTTTCCGCCGTCATCGCGGCTCGCAACGCGGCGATGGGCGCCCAAACATTGGAAGAAAAAGACGAAGCAAACAAAAAATTCAGCTCAACGCTGAAGAGCCTGTTCGCTGTCGCCGAAGCATATCCCGAATTGAAAGCGAATACAAATTTCATGGATCTCCAGAAACAATTGCAGGACATCGAAAAGGAATTGCTGGAAGCGCGTACCTACTACAATGCGGTCATCAAACACCTCAATACGATGATCGAAGTATTTCCTTCAAACATCATTGCGTCGATGTCCCATTTCACCAAATTCCCCTACCTTTCCATTGAGGAAGAGGCGAAACAGAACGTGCATGTCTCCTTCTGAATGAAATTATATCATTGCTTCGGGATGAAAGTGCTCGTCGAATTCCTCCCCTGTTAGGAAGCCGAGACGAATGCATGCTTCCCGAAGACTGATGTGTTCACGATAGGCAAGCTGAGCCGTCTTCGCCGCTTTCTCATATCCAATTACGGGATTAAGAACCGTCACGAGCATGAGGGAGCCGTATAAGTTTGTATGCATCCTTTCTTTCTCCGCTCGGATTCCGCTGACGCAACGCACATCGAAAGAGGCGCTTACCTCGGCAAGCAATCTGACAGACTGAAGAAAATTATACGCCATAACCGGCATAAAGACGTTTAATTCGAAATTTCCTTGACTGGCAGCCATGGATACGGCGGTGTCGTTCCCCATAACCTGCACGGCGACCATGGTAACCGCCTCGCATTGCGTCGGATTGACTTTGCCCGGCATAATGGACGATCCCGGTTCGTTCTCCGGGATGCGGATTTCCCCCAATCCGTTTTGCGGTCCGCTGGCCAGCCACCGCACATCATTGGCAATTTTCATCAGATCGCACGCCAAAGCCTTCAATGCTCCATGCACGCACACCATCTCGTCTTTGCTGGAAAGCGCATGGAATTTGTTGGGCGCGGTGACAAATGACTTTTTTGTAAGGGAGGAAATCTCCTCAGCGACTAAGACATCAAACCCTTTCGGCGCGTTAAGCCCGGTCCCGACGGCCGTTCCACCCAATGCCAACCGGCACAATTGTGGCAACAACGAGGCGATCATCTTGCGATCCTCTTCCAAGGAAGACCGCCATCCGCCAATCTCCTGACTGAAGGCAATCGGAACCGCATCCTGCAAATGCGTACGTCCGCTTTTCACCACGCCTTGGTTTTCCCGTTCCAATTGCCTCATCGTCTCAACAAGATGATCGACAGCGGGAAACAAGGCCGCTTCAATCTCCATCACGGCACTGATGTGCATCGCCGTAGGGAAGGTATCGTTGGAGGACTGGCTCATATTGACATCGTCGTTCGGATGAAGCACATTGCGTCCAAGCAACTCATTACCACGGTTTGCAATGACTTCGTTGACATTCATATTCGACTGGGTACCGCTGCCTGTCTGCCACACCACCAAGGGAAACTGGGCATCCAGTTCCCCAGAGAGGATCTCGTCACAAACCTGGGAGATTGTCCGAAGTTTCTCTTCCGTCATTTTCTTAGGCAGAAGAGTATGATTCGCCCGTGCCGCCGCCTTTTTCAAAATGGCGAAGGCCCGAATAATCTCTACCGGCATAGGTTCACGGCCGATGCCGATGGGAAAGTTTTCTCTGCTTCGCTCCGTCTGCGCTCCCCAGTACATATCCTTGGGAACCTTTACCTCCCCCATTGCATCATGCTCGATACGATATTCCATGGCATCCTCCCGTTCCTTTTGAATGTATCATTGCCCCCCGTTCTTGTCATTGCTCTCTTCAGGCTTCTTTCCTATACTTCAAGGCATGCAAAACGCCACCATCACCATGATCTACGGAGACAATCCCAAGGAAATGACCGCGAAACTTCTTCAATCCATCGATTTGAGTCGAATGATTCCTGAAAAGGAAACGCGTGTCATCCTGAAGCCAAATCTCGTCGTTCCCGCAACGGCGGACAGCGGTGCGACCACTCATCCGGAAATCGTCGTCGCCATCATCGAATATCTCCAAGCACATGGCCTCTCCAACCTGCTCATCGCAGAGAGCGCATGGGTCGGCGCCAGCACGGAGGAAGGATTTGAAGCCAATGGCTACCACGCCATCAGCGGTACGTATCGCGTCCCTCTTCTCGACGTGAAACACGATGCGTACCAGTCGGTGAAAAGCCAGGGTATCACGATGGAAATCAGCGCTACGGTATTGGAGCCAAGTTTTTTGATCAGCCTTCCCGTATTGAAAGGGCACTGCCAAACGAGGATGACCTGCGCATTGAAAAACATGAAAGGATGCCTTTCCGATCGCAGCAAACGAATGTTCCACTCCCTTGGCCTGATGAAACCGATCGCAGCGCTCAACGCTGTCAGACACGCCGACCTTGTCATTGCGGACGGCATCTGTGGAGATTTGGATTTCGAGGAAGGGGGAAATCCTGTGAAAACCGGCAGGATGTTCGCCGCTCGGGACAGCGTGTTGTGCGACGCGTTCGGGGCGTCCCTGCTTGGATTCTCGCCCGAGGACATCCCCTATATCGGATTGGCCGAGGAATACGGCGTGGGATCGGCGGATCTGTCCCGACTCGACCTCGTAGAACTGAACAAACCAGCCAAGGAGATTCTTGCGCGTCCCAGCGGCGCGGTAGTCCCACTTGCACGCCACACCTGCCCGAAAGATGCATGCTCCGCCTGTTACGGAAATCTGATTCATGCTTTGAAACGAATGGATGAGGACGGGCGATCCCTTCCCGACGGAATTTGCATCGGACAGGGATACCGTTCCGTCACCGATCCGTACAAAACAGGCATCGGTTCCTGTACGCATGGTCTGGGGAAATCCCTCCCCGGATGCCCTCCCACGGCGAAAGCGATGGTGGATTTCCTTTCATGAAACATCCGACCCAGATGTCCGAAGCGTTTTCCACAGCGATTTTCCTCACCCTTTCCGGAGGATTCCAGGACGCATACACCTATCTGACGCGGAACAAAGTGTTTGCCAACGCCCAAACGGGAAACATCGTCCTTTTCTCCCAGAATCTTGCGGAAGGGCACTGGAGTTCAGCGGTACGCTATGTGGTTCCACTCCTCTCTTTCATCCTTGGCGTCTACGGTGCCGAAGCGCTCCGTCATCATTTCCAGCACGTGAAGCGGCTCCATTGGCGGCAATTAGTATTGCTCATCGAGATAGCAATCCTTTTTTCCGTCGGATTTATCCCCCAAAAACTCAATCCCTTGGCAAACGCGTTGGTATCGTTCGTCTGCGCACTCCAAGTGCAGACGTTTCGAAAAGTCAAAGGCAACGCTTACGCGACGACGATGTGCATCGGGAATTTGAGAAGTGGAACGGAACGCCTGTACACCTACCATAAGACAAAGGACAAAGCGGCGCTTTTTTCCGCAACGCAGTACTTCGGCATCATCGTGCTGTTCGCACTCGGAGCAGGACTTGGCGGAGTCCTTGCCGAGCGATACCACGAACAAGCCATTTGGGCATCCTGTCTGCTTCTTTTGATAAGCTTTCTGATGATGTTCATCAAAGAACATGAGGTGAACTGGCCTCACTTATTTTGAGACAAACAGGAGTGATCAGCTATGAAGGTCATACCGATCGGGAAGGAAGAAAAAGCCTTGGGATTTTTCCGCCAGAGCCCGGCAACCAGTTTTACCGAAACAGCGGAACTAACAGGAGTATACCACGTGCCCCTGAATCATTGGTATCCGAAAAGTTCGCGCAACTTGTAGCACTATGTTGAGATCAGCCTAAGACAACAGGCTCTCAATACTCTCTTCTTCACCATCCGGTTCACAGTCAGCAATGACTGTATTTCCAGATGATCTACCGGCGTTTGCCTTGTCCCATCACTTCCGGCCGGGTTGTCTCCTCCGCTGTGGTCACATTTTCCGTTAATCGCGTTGACGGTAACTATCACTTCCTGTACCCAGAGATGTGATGGAAATTACGTGATGATGCAGCAATGTATGGAATAGGCAACATAGCAAGTCCTTTGATGACCAGAAGAATCAACCCAACCATCATTCCCTTTCACGTATATCTTGCTCCAAGCAAGGACGTAGAAAAAAAGCTCGAGAATCAGCCTTTGACAGAACCAGCGAGTAATCCCTGGACAAAATACTCTCCAAAAACAATATAAACAAACAAGGTAGGGAGAGAAGCCAACAATGCTCCCGCCATGACAGTGTTCCACGCCACAATTTGAGAACCAGAGAGATTTTGTAAAGCCACGGTAATTGGTTGCACCAGTGGATCTTGCGTAATGACCACAGCAAAAAGAAAATCATTCCATACGCTGGTGAATTGCCAGATAAGAACCACCACGACTGTCGGAATGGATATCGGAATGATCAACTTGCGATATACACCCCAAATGTCCAAACTGTCCAACATACCAGCTTCAACCAACTCATCGGGAATTTCAGCGTAGTAATTTCGAAACATCAATGTAGATATTGGTAATCCATAAATAGTATGAGTAAGAATTAATCCAATCATTTTCCCATACAATTTCGTACGATTCAATGTCTGTACCAGAGGAATCAAAATACTTTGATAAGGGATGAACATACCAAAAATAATCAACGCAAACAAGATATTGGATCCCTTAAACTTGAACTTTGAAAAGAAATATCCATTAATTGACCCAATGAGAATGGAAAAAAAACAAACAGGAATAACTAGTTTGAAACTGTTCAGAAGGTTTGGTAATAACTTTCTTGCAGCCTCACCATAATTAACAAACGTCGGATGTTTTTCCCACACCCACATAGTACTGAGGCTGACATTTGCAAAAGGTTTGATGCTGGTGTTTATCAACACCAACAACGGGAAGATAAACAGCAACGCGAAAAGGATTGAGAAAAAATATTTGAAAAAAATCTTGATTTTGTTTTGGTGTATCATATCAGTCCTCCTTCCTAAACGTTGAGACGAGATATGGTACTACTACCAAAGCCACCAACAACAACATGATAATAGATATTGCTGCGCCTTCCGCATAATGATTTCCTCTGAATGTTGTCTCAAACATATAAAGGCCCGGAAAATCTGTAACGAATTTCGGTCCCGCACCAGTCATGGCATATACAAGATCAAATATCTTGAGAGAAATATGACCCAAAACGATCAACGCAGAAAATGTGATGGGCTTAAGCTGGGGAAGCAAAACATTTCTTATAATCCGGAATTCGCCTGCACCGTCTATCATGGCAGATTCCACAATCTGTGTGGGGATACCACGTAGGCCTGCCAGAAACATAGCCATGGTATACCCCAAATACTGCCATGATGCAGCTATTACCAACGAAATAAGCGCTACGTTATAATGTCCAATATGACCTGTGGATGTATACCACCCAAATGTTGCATTGAACCCCATCATCTGAAAAAGTTTGTTAATTCCCTCAGATGGGGTGAGTATCCACTTCCAGATAACTCCAGAGACTATAAAGGAAATAGACAAAGGATACATGTAAATCGTTCTGAACAAACCTTCAGCTTTCAAACCTGAATACAATAAATATGCAAGAATGAATCCTCCAACAACACAAATCATCATAAAAAGGACCGTGAAGAACAATGTATTCCATAAATCCATATTGAATCGTCTGCTGTGGAACAATTCAACGTAATTAGAGAATCCCACCTTCTTCATGTTGGGGATGACACCGTCCCATGCGGAAAGCGAAACCTTGAATGACCATCCGATAAATCCATAGACAAAAATAAACAAAAGAATAGCAAAAGGGATAACGACAGCCAAACCTTTTTGAATTTCCTTTTTGGGACAATACATGTAACACTCCTTTCGAAATAAATATGGGCAGGCATGAAATATGCCCGCCCATGAATTTCCCAAATTCTTCAGTTGTTTGGTGCGTACTTGTCAGCAGTAGCTTGGAAATCCTTGATCGCAGCATTCACATCTTTATCGGAAGTAAACACATTGACAATATCATTTACTTTGGTAACCCAAGCTTCGGAAATTGCAGAACCATGGGCAACGGACGGAACAATAGTTTTGACAGCAAAATCATCCATTGCTTTCTTCTGGTAATCGCTGTATTTCGACTTATCAGCATCAAGACGAGAAGGAATAGAACCTTTAATCGGATTAAAGGCATCTTGTCCTTCAACAGATCCACAAACATCTAACCACTTGATGGCATTTTCCCTATTCTTAACATTCTTCGGGAGACCAAACGAATCAGAAATCAAAATAAAACTGTCTTTTGTACCAGGGAAAATCGTCCATTCCCAATCAGTTCCTTCTTTTTTGTTCATCTGCTGGTACAAACCAAGAGCCCAATCACCCATCAGATTCATAGCCATTTTGCCTTCAGCAACAGCTGTTAAAGCATTCATATCTGTATATGCCGAATGATCTGGATTAACATAGTTCATCAACTTTGCATAATCATTGAGCGCTTTAACGATGTCTTTATCATCCCATTTACAGGTACCATTCCAAAGGGCAAGATATTTTTGTGGACCGGCATCAGCAAGAATAACATTCTCCAAAAGTTGAGTTGCCGTCCACGCGGAAGTATCACCGAGAGCAAAAGCAATCACTCCATTCTGTTTTAGTGTTTCACAAACCTTGAACAACTCGTCCATAGTGGTAGGAATCTGAATGTTGTATTTCCGGAAAATCTGAGGATTATACCACAAGACGTTGGAACGATGAATATTAACGGGAACCGAATAAATCTCGCCCTTATAAGAAACGATGTCAAGCACACCTTTCGGAAATTTATCCATCCATCCATTATCCTTAAACAATTGGGTGAGTGATTCCATGTGATTGGATACTACCCAAGTGTCAATCAGTTCGTGCCCAGCATGAACCTGAAAAGAATCTGGCGGATTTCCTCCTTGCATACGAGTCGCAAGAACAGCCTTAGCATTGGAACCAGCACTTCCTGCAACAGTCGCATTGATCAACTCAACACCAGGATTCTTTTTATTGAAGACATCTATCATCGCCTGCAAACCTTCGGCTTCTCCTCCAGCGGTCCACCAACTGAAAATCTCAACGGAATTTTTTTCAGCGGCTTTTTGAGTGCTTGTTTCGGTTGTCCCCTGCGCGAACACAAGGCCACAAACACAAAAAAGCACCAGCAATACAGTCAAGCCTTTTTTCATAAACCCCTCCTCTTTGATATAACCTCCCTACGGAGGCAAATTGTTATTTCCTTAAATCCAGAATCCGCTGCAACCGGTTCACACACAACACGCTACAACGTATAGTATGATAGTTTGCTTTCCATGAATTACTCATATACGTCCACATCGGTTTTCCTTCTCTGGTCAGAAGCGGCCACCATTCACCAACTTCATGGTTGATTCCCTTCTCCATCATGAATGTATGGATGTTCTGAAACGCATCCAGATATCTTTCATCATGAAAAAGTAAGTATGCCTCCAACATACCATTCAACAACTCTGCCTGTTGCCAGAACTCTTTCGCATTATCATATACGGCATGCCCATCCGCGGCACCTTCCACGTATACTCCCCCATATTTCCAATCAATCCCATATTTGACGGTGTTATCCAGAACAATACGAAATGTTTCCTCATAGGGTTCTACCGGTTTTGCAAGGATACCCAACGCATCGGTTAACAACCAAAACAATTCGACATTATGCCCATACGACATATTGTCAGAATGGGGTTTCGCACCGGCTTTATCAAAACGATCCATACCCCAAACCACATTAAATTTGATCTGAGGCATAACATGCCAATCTTTGTCAAACTGAGGGATGCCGGTTTTGTATTGTTTGTCCAGCATGGTGTTCGTCAGGATATCAATCACTTCCTCAAGTTTGCGACGATGGATATCCTTTCCAGACGCTTCAAACAAAGCGGTATAGGCTTCCATTAGATGCATATGTACGTCAAGTGTCTTTCGATCCCCTCCCTCTGAGCCTCCATCGCACAATCTCCAATCCCGGGTAAACATTTCCCAATACCCACCTTTGGAGGTTTCTGAAGCATATATCTGAAGCAGATCAAAACACTTTTCAGCATAAGAAAGAGCTCGAACATCATGAAATGTTTTTGCATAGGTGGAAAGCGCATAAATGGCAAAACTTTGGCCATATACGATTTTCTTATTGTTGATGACTTGCCCTTTACGATCCAACATCCAATAAAAACCACCGTACACATTATCCCAGTATACAGACAACGCATACTCCAAACCTTGTTTAGCCAGTTTTGCGATGCATCCATCTTTATCATGGCCGTATCGCACGGCAAGAGAAAGAGAATACAGGGTTCGCATATGGGCAAGCATCGGTTTCTCATTACAATCTGACAGATTCCCATCAGAATCATATTGCGTAATAAATCCACCTGCTTCCTTGTCCCAACATCTTTTTACCCAAAAAGGAAGCAATTCATCCTCAAGATGATGTTCCCACTGAGCCTTCCAAGTAGCAATTTCAGATTTATCCATCCACAGTTCTCCTCACTAATGTTCTTTGCAACCGTTCCCATTTATTATTATTGTAATTCACAATAGAAGAAAAGCAAGCATTTCTTTTTCTTTTCTTACTTATGTAACTCTCTGTACAAAAGTACCAACAAATCTCGATTATCCGCAGAAGTGTAATCCACAGGACATCCCATCCGACTGAAAGTCTTCATAAAACGAAGATAATATGCAGGATTATTCATCGGAGGTTCTCCCTTGGACCAGTCCCAACTCTCCTTCTGGAGGTCGACGACATGAATGGCTGCGTGCCGGATGTCTTTTCCTTCTTGAAGCAAAACATTCCGTGCCATTGAGAGCGATTTCTCAAATACCATCGGACTCATCACCGCGGAACCGATAGAAAGGTATACACCGTGTTCCAAATTTTTTACAGAGGCAACATAACGAAGAAAATCAACTTCAGCTACCCGGCCTATCGCAGCTCCCTTGCTGGCTTTATGAGTATAAATGATATCATGCCCAAACATCGGATGATCAGTAAAAGGAACCCCAGTCTGATAGCACGCAGCTTGAATACTGTACTGCTTGTAAGGATGTTTGACTGAAAGAAAATGACCATCTTTCAAACCAAGAGATTGAATCTCATCAAGAAAATCAGCAGCGGCGGCACGATGAGATAATGGATTTTGTGTATTGCAAATATCCATTTCTAATTGAGTCCGTGAAGGAATAAAGAAACCATCTTCCGTAATCATGCGTCCAACTGATTCCCCATAACCAAGACCATCGTACGCACCAGCCACCAAGGCCAAGTTGATGAATAAACCGGTCTCTTGCCATGTACCAAACCGGCCTTTCTGAACATTGCACCGTACATCCTCACTGCTTTCTCCAAGATATGAAAATTCCCAATCATGAATGATACCTGCTCCGTTTGTGGCAAGATGAGTGAACCATCCCTCCTTCACGAAAGAAGCAAGTAATGGGCCAAGTCCATTCTTAATCGTATGTGCACCAAACACACACATACGGGACGCACCAACCCTTCTCGCTTCTTTTAATTCTTTGGCTATCTGAGAAATTCGCAACAAGAGAGTAGAATCCGCAACCGCGGCATATGTATCGACTTTTATATAGTCTGTCGCAATACGAACCTTGTTTTTTCGCTCAGACAACGATGCATATTTAATTTTAGAGCGATCAAATTGTTTATAAATCTTCATCTCCCCCCTCCCTCATAGAGATGGAACACTTGGGAAAAATCAGGAATCAAGACATCTGCACCAGCAAGAATCAAACGTGGCCTTTTGTCTCTATTCACCCCAAAACGCTGTTTCTCATCGCTCAACACCCCAACTGCCAAAAATCCATGTTCATGGGCTTCCCGCATCTCAACAGGGCCATCACCAAATATGGTACATTGTGTCGGGTCAATGCCTCGTTTACCAATATCAGCAATAATACCTTCTACTACCAATTTCTTGGGATCATTTCTCGGATCCCCCACCGATCCCCGAATTTTGTCTCCAAATAAACCAGCATAGCCAAGTATGGTGGCTTCTTTGACAACATCACCCTGATCAGTCCCACTTGCCAAATATAGTTCAACATGCGCATCATGAAGCTCTTTGAGAAATTTTAATGATCCCTTAATGGTAAGGTCTTCAGAATTCAACTCCCCTCGTCCAAGCGCTTCCATCTTTTGCTTCATGTGTTTCTTTAAGGCAGTGAGATAAATATCCTTGTATTGTTGGGCAGAAAGGATATGCTCAGTGAGACCATATCGTTTGACAAGCGGAACCAACATCCTCATCTGTATGATTGTTTGTATTCCTGTAGTCATGTCAATCAAACGATGTACATCTTCCTTAATGACCTTCCTTATTGCTTCCGTCGGCCTCCCTCTATCGATGATACAATCCTCCATTACTTCCTGCATTACAATTTCCCAACCCTGCCTCAGCACACTAATCGTTCCATCATTATCAAAAATCGCTACTTTGGGATATCCGTGAATAGTAGCAAATTTCTCGACATCAATGATTTCAACTTGGCTATCGGGCACTATTTGGGATGGTTCCTGTTCCGAAGCAACTTCACTATGATATCGCCATAAAGGTTCTTCAGTGATAGCTTTAAGATCTGGAAGTGTCGGATGCCCCGTACGATGGAGGACCAATACACTGGCAGAAGCACCAAGATTTCCAATATCCACAGCATCCTCAAATGACATGTTCCCAGCAAGTGCTACAGCCATTGAAGCGATAAATGCATCACCGGCACCTACTGTATCAATCGGTTGGGTAAAATCCATTCCAGGTGCTTTATGGACTTTCCCTTTGTTCACTGCCAAAGCTCCATCTTTCCCCTGAGTGATGACTAAAGGTTCTCCCCAGCGAAGAGAAAGATGCCTTGCTGACTCCTCCACACAAGAGGCGTATTTGTCATAAGAAAGGGCTTCTTTATCATTTATCTTGTAGATAACGCCATGAAATTTATCGACAAAATGACGGGTATCCACCAAAAAAATCTTTTGCGGAGCTGATGCTATGACGTCATTAAGCTGTTCCGCAAATCCTACAGTCATCAAACCTTTGAGTAACTGCTCGTTGATGATAACACAACGGTACTGACGGATATGAGAAACGAAACGATTCAGTAATTCCTCTTGTGTTGTTTCGGAAATGGTGTTGAAATTTCCAAGATCGAACCGTGGAAGTTCTTTCTCTTCCTTAATGACTTTATGATACATATTTGTATGCCAACACTGTTTTTGGGTGACAACCCCTTCCGTACCAATCCCGGATTTCCTGCAAAGAGAAAAAAACACCAATGATTCCACATCATCTCCGACAACACCATACAAGTCGACCTTTTTGACTCCCATGGTACGCAAGGATTCAGCAACATTACCAGCTCCACCAAGCGAGTATTCGCTCCGTTGGACTGATATCGTTTCCAAACCAGTCTCAACAGAGATTTCCGACAGAGAAGAATCAATGAAGTAGTAATGGTCAATACAAATATCTCCAATAACAGCGATTTGGACTCCATCCAAATCAAGTGCTGCAAATCTATTCACTACTTGTAACATAGCAACCTCACTTTCTCTGCAACCGTTCCCATAAAATGATAAGTTACTATCTCCTGATTGTCAATCAAATATAGGATCAACTGATATTTATTGTTACTATAAACAAATAGTATTTTATTTTTTTTATTGCCATTTTCCTATGAACGATTGATAATACAAAAGAATATATGATGACCATCAATGACATCGCCCGTTTGGCTGGAGTATCAAAATCTACTGTCTCCCGTGTCATGACCAATCCACAAATGGTCAAGAAAGAAACACGAGAGAAGATTTTGGCAGTCATTAACAAGGAACATTTCGTACCCAACAACATTGCACAAAATCTCACAGGAGCCCCATCAAAAACCATAGGAGTGGTTATCGACGAACTTGCGAACTATTTCTTCGTAGAAATTCTTGCCGGTATAGAGAAAGTGCTTTCGAGTGCAGGATATTCTATGCAGATATGTTCTTCCCAATGGATTGCGGAGCGGGAAATGACTCAAACCCAATCACTTGTCAGCAAAAGAGTCGACGGTATTCTTCTTGCCCCTCTCTCTAGTTCTAGCCCTTCTATTAATTTTGTCATGCAATCAAATGTGCCTCTCGTAGTCTTCAATTGTATCCCTGACAATCCTTTGTGTGCATATGTGACTATCGACAATAAAGAAGGAGGACGTCTTGTGGGAAAGCACATGAATGAAATTCATTCTACACAAAATATCGTCATTTGTGGATTCGAACACCAAACCATCAAGGACCGCGTCGAGGGCTGTAAAGAAACACTGGAACATCCAGAAGAAGTTATCATATACCGAGATGTCAGTACGTTCGAAGCAAGTGAAACACTTGTCCCAACCTTAATCCAACAGAATCATATCGATAAAATCCCAACTACACTTTTCATTACCAACGACAATGTCGCAATCGGGATTCTTTGCAAGATATTACAAGCAGGCATCTCTATTCCGAATCAAGTCTCAATTATTGGATATGATGACATTCTTATGGCAAACCTCTGCCGTATTCCTCTCACCACCATCTCACAGGAACCTCGGAAAATTGGAATGCTTGCAGCCCAAAAGTTGCTGGATATCATCTCTGCAAAAGCAAAACCATCTGTTGACACTTTGCTCACCCCACATCTAGTACTTCGTGAATCATCAAAATAACTTTACCAACAACCTGTTTCATCCTACAATTTCCACTAAAAGGAGAAAAAATGAACTACCAAGAACAAATCATTTCGTATTTTAGTCTATTAAAGGAAACAATTGATAAGATTAATACAGCAGAAATTCAGAAAGCATTGGAATGCCTGACCCGTGCCCGGGATACCAAACATTTCATTTATACTATGGGGAACGGAGGAAGCGCCGCCACAGCATCCCACTGGGCTGGAGATTTCAACAAAGGTATGAGTCTGGGACAGGAGAAACGCTATCGATTCATGGCTTTAAATGACAATGAACCAACCATACTTAGTTTGGCGAATGACGTTTCTTATGCTTCAATTTTTGTCGAGCAGTTGAAAAACTTTTTGGAACCAGAAGATGTAATCCTTGCTATTTCAGGTTCAGGGAATTCCGAGAATATAGTTAACGCAGCACAATATGCGAAAAATCATGGTGCAACTGTCATCGCCCTTACCGGATATGACGGGGGAAAATTGGATAAGATAGCAGACATTCATCTACATGTCCCGATCAATAACATGCAAATTACCGAGGATCTTCATATGGTGTTCGATCATCTTGCGATGGTTGTCCTTGGTTATGGAGGTCATAATGTCTGATATTTCCCTTGCCATCGACATTGGTGGTTCCAAACTCTTGGTTGGGGTAGTTGACAAAGAGGGAAACATCATCTCTCAGGCAAAGACTATGTTTATCCATCCCACTCAAAACAGTATTATGAAGGACATACGAGAATTATGCACCTCCATGATTGCCGGAAAGGATGTAGGTTCCATTGGTGTAAGTATACCAGGACTTGCAGATCCCAACCGAGGGCTTTGGTTGGATTCTGTCTTTTCCAAGGTACATGATTTTCCTATTGGGCCCATCCTTTTCGACACCTTTCATCTACCAGTTTTTATAGATAACGATGCAAACAATTGCGCATGTGCCGAACGAATGTTCGGATGTGCCAAACACGTAGATGATTTCATTTGGCTTACTATCAGCAATGGCTGTGGTTCCGGCGTATTTCTTGGAGGAAAGTTGTTTTCTGGATGTTTTGGGAACGCTGGTGAAATCGGACATATTTGTGTTACGGATGAACCATATGTATGTCCTTGTGGAAATGTTGGCTGTTTGGAAGCAGTTGCCGCCGGTCCAGGAATCGTTAGGAGATATCTCAAAGCCACAGGGATTTCCAAAACGAGCCTGTCGGCAAAAGATATTGCCGATCTCGCAAAGAAGGGAGACGAAGTGGCTCTGTCTGTGTTCCAAAAAACAGGTATCTATATTGGGAGAGCCATTGCAGCAGCAGTCAATGTATTGAATGTTCCTTTAGTGGTTCTTGGTGGAGGCATCTCACTCGATAGTAACCTCTTCATGAACCAAGTGAAAGAATCTGTCGCCCAACATATTTATCGTACGGCAAACCGGAATTTGGAAATTACAACAACCAAGCTTGGATATGATGCTTCCTTGTTGGGAGCGGCGGCTAATGCATTCATTTATATGAAATGATGCAAGGACAAGCCAAACATGGGATGGTAATCGTATGATGCAATCTTATTTAGGAATCGACATCGGCGGAACAAAATGCGCCACAGTCATGGCACAAAGCGACTGGAATAAAAATGTTTGTATCATCATGGAACGGCAACAGATGCTTACGGAAGGAAAAGCGTGGAGAGAAGTATTAGATACCCTCACTTCTTCTTGCTTGAGAATAGAAAAACGACTTAACCTCCATGCTGTCTCTGTAGGAGTCAGTTGCGGTGGTCCATTGAATAGCAATACCGGCGTAATCCTTTCTCCTCCAAATCTCCCCTTGTGGAATGAAGTACCTATTGTTTCATATCTTTCTCATAGTCTTAATCGTCCTGTTTATTTGCAAAATGATGCAAATGCCGGTGCCATCGCAGAATGGCGCTTTGGTGCTGGGAAAGGATGCAGAAATATGATTTTCATGACATTTGGTACTGGTATGGGGTCAGGCCTTATCCTTGATGGTCATCTCTATGAGGGAACTAGCCAGATGGCGGGAGAGATTGGCCATATTCGACTGGAAGATGATGGCCCGGAAGGATATCACAAAAAGGGTTCGTTTGAAGGGTTTTGCTCAGGAGGGGGTATTGCCAAACTTGGCGCTATGATGATCAAAAAAGCGAAAGCAAGTGGACAAAAATCTTTATTGTATGATCTTGACGAATCCACTCTCACTGCAAAAACTATCGCGGAGGCAGCAAAGGCGGGAGATGCTCTGGCAAAAGCGATTTACCATGTTTCTGCAAGAGAACTGGGGAAAGGACTGTCTTTCCTCATCGATGTCCTCAATCCTGAGAAGATTGTCATAGGAAGTATCTTTGCTAGAGAAGAACAACTATTCCATCCTATGATGGAAGAAGTTATTGAAAAGGAAACACTTTCCCAGACACGGTGTTGTTGTACCATAGTTCCATCGGCCTTGGGAGAAAATATTGGTGATTTTGCGGCAATAGCAGTCGCTGCTAAAGGAGACATATATGGAGACGGCACAAATCCTTGAGAATCTTATTCTTCGATATCCACAATTGGCAAATTGCAGGAATTCCATCCAGAGGGCGTATGAAATCCTGAGGAACTGTTTCAAACAAGGCAAAAGGTTGTACCTTTGCGGGAACGGTGGTTCTGCTTCCGATGCGGAACATATTGTGGGGGAACTTATGAAAGGTTTCATTCTCCCACGCCCTGTCCATATAATTCTGCCTGAAGAAAAACTCCAATATGGGTTGCCTGCTATATCGTTGGTCAGTCAAAGTTCTCTGATAAGCGCTATAGCTAATGATAACGGAGCAGATCTTGTCTTTGCACAACAAGTTATGGGATACGGAACAAAAGGAGATGTTCTTTGGGGAATAACCACCTCCGGCAACTCCCCAAATATTCTCAAGGCGGTTGAGGTGGCTCATGCTTTGAAAATGATTGCCATCGGATTGACAGGCAAAACAGGAGGAAAACTCAAAGACATGTGTGATGTATGCGTCACGGTCCCTGAAACGGATACATATAAAGTGCAGGAGTTGCATCTTCCCGTCTACCACTGTATCTGCATGATGCTTGAAGAACAATTTTTCGG
>JBAXYP010000002.1:0-22718 GCA_041670725.1 Sphaerochaetaceae bacterium | reverse complement strand
TAACGGGGAAGGTTCAGTAGTTTCTGCATCGCCTCTCCGTTTTCCAGGACGTCCCCGATGTAGCAGGATCCGATGCCGAGGCTCTCTGCCATGACCACACCGCTCTGGCATGCGATGATGGAATCCTGAAGCGCGAGATGAAGCTCTCCGAGTCCCGGTTCTCGCCATGGTTTGCCGCTCTTCTGCGGGCAGTCTTCGGCGCGGTAATAATCAAACCATTTCTGAAAGTCGGCGATGAACACCAAGCACATCGGAGCGCGTGCGATCATATCCTGATGGTCGCACAAGACGGAAAGTTGCCGTTTCACTTCGGCATCCTGCACGTCGATGACGGAATACAGGGCCATGTTTCCTGCCGTCGGAGCACGGAGGATCGCTTGGAAAATGCTTTCCTTGTCTTCGTTGCTTATCGGTTTGTCCTGATATGCCCTTACGCTTCTTCTCTGGAGAAGCGCTTCTCTGACGTTTTTCGTAATCATAATTTCATGATATACAAATCGGCTCGTTTTGACTATGATGGAAAGCGTATATGAAAAGCGTCCGTGCATATCGATACAGATGGCTTATTCTACTTGCTCTTGTCCTGCTTGTGTTCGCCGTAGAGATCCAATGGATGGCGCTGTCCCCGATCGGAAGGATCACCAGCAAGTTTTACGGAAGCCCGTGGAACCAAAGCAGATATTCCATTGTCGACTTGATGTCGATCATTTATATGGGCGGGTTCATTGTGTTTGCGATTCCCGCCTCCTTTCTGATCCACAAGACGGGCATTACGTATTCACTTCGTATCGCCTCCCTTTTGGTGATCGTGGGAAGCCTGATGAAAATCATCAAAGTCCGTTCCCCATCGTTTCTCTTGGTCAGTCAGGCGATCATGTCGTTCTCACAGGCGATTATCCTCAGTATGGCGACGGTGACCGTCGCCCGTTGGTTCCCCATCAGGGAACGGGGAATGGCTGTTGGAATCGTTTCCGCATGCCAGTACATCGCTCTTGCCTTTGATATGGTCTTTTCTCCGTTTTTGATGAGTGGTGGTTCGTTTCCACGTCTTATCGCCATATACAGCGCAATTTCCAGCGGCTTCGCCATCATCGGGGCTTTGCTGATCAAGGAAAATCCGCCGACGCCATCTTCACTGATCGAACCGGCGGACGAGTCGTATCTAAAAGCAAGTCTGACCATTGGGAGAATCAATTCGTTGCGCGGTATGATTACCGTCTTTTCCGTAACGTGGGGCGTTCTTATGGTGATGTTGGTCAAAATCGATTTCATCGCGGCGGAGTTGAATCTTGGTTCGACCGCATGGTTTGCTCTGGCGCTGATCCTCTCAGGGGCGATCGGGGCGTTCATTCTGCCGGCCATCTCCGATGCCATAAAAAAGCGAAAAGTATTGTTTGTCGGGTGCCTCGGTCTGAGCCTGCCGGGGATGCTCCTGCTCTTTTTTTCCAAAAACAGGGGAATGTCGTACGCCGGGGCGGTCATTTTCGGGTTTTTCGCATTCAGTGCCATTCCGATCGGCCTTCAGTACGCCGCGGAACTTGGCTTTCCCAATCCTGAGGAGATTGTCCAAAGTCATATGGTGTTTTTCTCTCAGGGACTCGGCGCCTTGATTTTGTTGCTCACTATGAGCGGTTCCATTTGGGAGTTCCGTCATTTGCTTTCGTTCTTCATCGCCTTGCTTCTCGGTTGCTTCATCGGTTCGACATTCTTGGACGAGAGCAAGATGATCATTACCGAAGATGAACGGTTGGACAAAGAGATCAATCGGGAAATCGTCCAGAACGAATAACTTTCCTCATACGCAACAAATTCGCAACTTTTTGTAAAGCACAGGGGACGTGTGTTGCATTGGAGATGTTCTTGACCGCTCTCCGATCGTTCGGGATTCGGAGAATATGAATGTTTCCATAAATGGTGCTTCTGCGCCGATCAACGTAATTTCCGGCGGATGCCGTAAGTTACGAAAAAGTCCTGCGAGAAACCGCAGGACTTTTCGAGTATCCAAGTAAATAGGATTAGTCTTCTCTCACGACAAAATCAGATTTGGAAGCTCCGCAAAGGGGGCAGATCCAATCATCAGGAAGATCCTCAAACGCCGTTCCCGGCTTGATGCCATTTTCCGGATCGCCCATAGCGGGATCATACACGTAACCGCACATGCTACATTCGTACTTCTTCATGGTAGTACCTCCTTCTCAAAGATAAACTGGAACGGGGAAAGAGACAAGAAGGATATCAGGCTTTTGATTCATAGACCGCAAGAATATCTTTGAGAAGACAACAAAATTTCTTTCGGTAACTGGTTGGTTCGAGAATTTCGACGCTGGGACCGCACTGGATGATTTTCAGCGTAAGCATGAAGGAGTTCTCAACGGAGAAAGAGACGATTTGGTACCCATCGTACTTTTCGATTTTTTCCGGACTGTGATCAAGATCGCGAAAGACGTTCAGGGCGCTGGATTCGTTGATTTTCAATTTTAGTGAAAGAGTGTCCGCGCTTGAATATTCCGTGGTCTTTGCGGGGATTTTGAATGGTTTTAGGTTGTCGGGGATCGTATACGTCTCGTCAAGGATCGTCGCTCCTACGATGGTGGTGATGTCGATGGTGACGATTTCCTGCGTATGCCGGAGCCGGCCGGTGACGGAGATGGGGTTACGCCGGTTTTCCTCGTCTTCCCTAAAACCAATGAAATAGGGTGCGAGTTCCGTCTCGTTCCCGTCTTTCTGGGTAATCTTTACGATGCGTCCCGACACCCAACTGTCGATCAGAACTTCGAGGACGGAATTGAACTGACCGTTCCCTTTTTTCTGCTGTACCTGTTTGTCGATTTGTTCGGCAAGCATGATGATGTTATTGCTGACCTTCGGTGCGTAGGAACGCATGTTCATGGCGATCTTCCGCAGTCCCGAGGCGAGATGGGGGTTTTGGAACTCGCTGTTCTGAGCAAGCACTTCGGCGCTCATGTTGAACGCCAGGCTTTCGTAAATAGAAAGATCCAGATTGGAAGTGTCGTTCTCTGTCTCCCGGATTTTGATGAGGTTGTTGTCTTCGTAAATGTCCACATGATCTTTCAGTTCGTCCACATATCTGCTGATGGTCGACCTATGGACGCCAAGCCTCCGGGCGATTTCCGCACGACGCAATCCTTCCGGATGGCTGTGCAGGAGCAATTCCAGTTGAGCTACGCGTTCCCCTTTCATCTTCATTCCCTTTTTTTCTTGCAACTAATTGCAACATATCGTATACCATGATTGTTACTGATGCAAGAAAAAAGCAACAGAAGGGGACGTATGGACGACAAGAGATTGGAACAAATCGAAACGAAGCTCGCCTATATGGAACGAACCGTGGTTGAGCTCAACGAAGTGATCGCCGACCAGACGAAAGAACTGGGTATCCTTCAGAACCAAGTGGACAAACTCAAGGAGAAAATTGCCGATATGATGACGGATGAGATGGAAGACCGTCCTTCCATGCGACCTCCTCATTATTGAGATTCTATGGAAATGAAGCCTTTGTTTTTTCGCTTGATTTCCTTTTTCTCCCGTTTAAGATTCTGTTCGTATTGTTTCCGTGTCTGGAGCGTTACCTGTCCCACCGGTCTGCCGGAAACGAATTGAGAGATTGCGCACATCGCCTCGTCCGTTCCCGAGGCGAGCGGATAGCGGATGAATCCGTGGACGGCTCCTTTCACTTCCAGATAATTCACCGGGGTGTCCGCCGCCTTGAGCGCGTCGGCGTACAGTTTCGCATCATCCTTGAGCGGGTCGTACTCGGCTGAGATGATCAAAGTTTCGGGGAGCCGGGATTGATCCAGCCCGAGGAGCGGGGAAAAATTCGGGTTCAACGTATCTTTCGGTTCCTTGGCGTATTTGGATATGTAGAAAGCCATCTGCCGATCCGTCAATGTGGGGGAATCCTTGTACTGTTCGTAACTGTCCGTGCGCATCCTTCCGTCGGTGATGGGACAAATGAGGAGTTGACCTGCGAGAGGGGGTCCCTTGCGATCTCGTGCCAAGCGAGAAACCACTGCGGCAAGGTTTCCCCCCGCGCAGTCTCCGAGGAGATACATCCTGTCGGGATCGATTTTCCAATACCGGCATCCCGCAGCCGCCCAAAGCAGGGTGGAATAACAGTCCTCGACCGCCGTGGGGAACTTGAATTTCGGTGCCAGACGATAGTCGACGGAAAGAACCGGCGCATGGAGACTGTCGGAGAGGCGGGCGCAGAAATTGTTGTACAACGCCATGTTCCCGAATACCCAACCGCCGCCGTGGAAAAAGACGATCAAGGGAGTGGCATCGCTCATATCGCGGATGCCACGTTTACGGAAGTAATACCCGGTGACCGCTCCGTTGGCAACGGGGATGATGAACGTTTCTGTCTCGATGTTGCTGGGATACTTGCCGAGGATATTTCTGTACGCACGGCTTATCGAGACGCTGGAGTTGAGTTCGTCGATCCTCTCCTGAGTGATTGTGGCGGGATCGAACGAAGATTCCTTATTCATATGGTAAACAAGTCTCTTCATTGCCGAAGAGAGGAGATATTTCGTCATAGTAGCTCTCATGGTATTCCATCATTGGCTTGCACGCAAGAGTTTTGCTTTCTCTTATGTATACAGACTTTCTTTGGGGATCAGAACCCCTTCATGGGATTTGACGATGCATTCGAGAAGCCGTTCCAGCCGGGGACGGTTGAACCGCTGGATGATAACGAACGGAATATTCATCAATACGATGTATAGCAAGAGGAAAAACAAACCAGGGACATAAGGTTCGTGCATCAGAACGAGGATACCTAAGAAAAATGCGATGCCATGGCACATCTCGGCTCGTACTGTTTCAAGGATGAAGATGTACAAATACATCGGGTCGGATTTGTTCATTCTCGTCTTGCGGAATTGATTCGGAGAGGTGTCTCCCATTTCCGGAAGCCTGTCCTTCCACTTCTTGACATCAAAGAACTGTTGGTATACGTCGCCGTCCTTCTCCCACAAATGACTGTGGAGAATGCGTCTCCATCGTTCCAGGCGCCGTTCGTTCATATGGTCGACGATCAACGAAGCGACGAACTGGGTGAGAACAATGGAACAGAATACCTGTAGCGATGGCTTGATGAATACCAGAAAATCCTTCACGTACAGTTCCTCTCCATAAAAACTATATAGGAAACACAATGATCTGGCAACTTGCGGGGACAAGATGTTTTTCTTATGATAAGGTTATGCGACGAACGGAAGAATTGGTGCACGAGGCGTATTACGTCCATAACTGGAACTGCGCCCGCACTGCATTGCTTGCACTTGGTGATGCTTTTGGAGTTTCCATCGGTGCGCAATTGTGGAATGCGGCCGTCGGGATGCATGGTGCGGGAGGGCATCGCGACCAGTGCGGTCTTGTTGAAGGTTCATTGTTGTTCCTCGGCCTGTATTATTCGGAAAGGGGATGGGACGAGAAGCGGATCGTCACTCTGTGCAATCAATACGCCGAAGCTTTTGTCAGGGAATTCGGGTCGCTTCGTTGCCGTGAACTCAGGCCCGGCGGGTTCTCCGATCACGATCCTCCGCATCTGTGCGAGAACCTCACCGTTCGGGCCATCAACTTTGCGAAAACGTTCATTGAGAAGCAAACCCCTTGAAATTATGAGCGTTTCCCTGTATATGTAGTTACGTTAGTCTTCATGGGGCTGTAGCTCAGTTGGTAGAGCGTCAGGTTCGCAATCTGATTGTCATCGGTTCGATTCCGACCAGCTCCAAAGATCCATATTTTTAATGCAGAGAACTGTTTATTGACGGATTTTTAGATTCATCAATAAACAGGAAAGTGCGGATGAGTCTGCGTCAACCAAAAGTTACCTAAGGAAAGCGAAACGAGATTTTTTGCCATGGGAGTTGCCTGTGACCAAATTTCCCTTGTCCGAAAGGAAGGGGAAAGCTACCGTTTCCCGCTCAGCATCAACAGGATCGCGAAGAAGACGGGAGAGAGGGAAACTCTCAGAGAACGGAACAAACCGATGGCCTATGCCATCGCGACGAAAGCGGCGCTTTCCGGATTTGACAGATCCGTGGCCGGAGAGCGGCAGATGCTTGACGAATATGTGGAGAAGTTCTGGGATTTCGATGACTCCGCATATATCGACAGGAAAAACAAGGCGAAGAAAGGGTCGGTCAACCGGGACTGCGTCGAGGCGATTGCCCGGTTCTTCCGTCTCCACGTGAAGCCCCTGCTCCGGAAGAACTTCCGTCTCGATGACCTGAAGGTCAGAGACGTGCAGGGGATCCAGGACAGCCTCCTGAAGAACGGTGAACTTTCCAACAAGACGATCAACGACTGCATCCTGTCCGTCGCGAAACCCTATCATGAGGCGTTGCGCCTCGAGCTTGTCACTTCCAATCCCTTCGACAGGGTTCTGAAGCTTCCGCTCAACACCAAGGAACGGGGAATCCCGACAAGGACGGAATTGGAAAAAACGTTGGAAATACTCCATCCGGGAAAAGGCGAGGGCCAAGCTTGGGTTGGAGAATTCGGGCTTCAGGAAAGGCGCATGGTGCACCTTGGGATGCTACAACGACTGGCTCGACCGATTCTGCCGGGACGGGAAGCTTGACTTGGACAGCCTATCCAGGGAGTTCTCCGAAATCCAGGGCAAGCTGGAATCTTTCGCGGATGGCTATTGGCAGGCGTGATCTCACTCCTCATACGTTATGAGGTCCTGGACGTCGCTTAAGTCCAACTGTTTCATGATCCTGGGGAGATGGTACCCGTCAGGGGTTGAGTCCCCGCCTTCCCGTTTCTGATAGGTGCGGACCGCCGAACCGATTGACAAAAAAGGTGATATTCATGGTTTGCAGTAAATACCATGACATCAATAGTCCAGTGATTTTTATTTCCTCCGAAGATTATCAATATCGGTTCTGAACACTTTATTTCTGTAGTTCTTGCAAATGCATGCATCTGTTTTTTATCGGCAGAACTTGGACAAGGAGAACTGTTTGGATGGAAGTGCCATTCTCCGATGTAGTAATCTCCTCTTCTATGTGCTTTCTCCAACAGTTTCCTTAGATTTTTCGCACCTCTGAAAAAATCTGCCTTTCGCCTTATGGAATCACTTGGCGGATTGGAAAGCTCGTTCACAAAAGCGGAATGTTCATCTTCATAATGGCCGATGATTATCCCCCCGGTTTCTTTGATCCCTGCTTCCTCGCAGAGATGCTCTGCATGCCGGAGGGTTCTTTCCGCTATTCTGACACAATAATAATGGTCCGTGTCGCAAAAGAAGGCATTAGTCATTGGAGGCAACCTTTTCGTACCCTTCAAACGCATCATCCCTCATTTTCTTTTCAAAAATGGATATTTGATACTCTTGGCATTCATTTGCAACATAGGAATCGACAAGCATACAGGATGTCGAAGAAGCGAACAGGATGCTATCGTAACGGGCGGGAAAGGTCGGAGACCAGCATCCCGTCCCATTTCTTGGCAGCTTCAGTTCGTCAACAATTTTGTTATTCTGTTTTAAATAGGGGGTAATCTTCTTAGTATAGGCTTCAAAATTACACTTTTCCCCTCTTTGGATAGCCATGAATAAATGAGAGGCGTTGATGTCGACAGATACGATAACCACAACAGCTTTTACCTTAAATTTTTGGTTTGACAGGCCAACAAGTACATCATTGGAACTGGTACAATCCAATATGACATCATACACTGACAAATCCATTGTAGGTTTGTCACCACAAAACCCGATGTTTTGCTTGACGTATGTAACGACAATATTGGGATTGATTTGTGTGAGCCGGTTGGCAACTTCTTGAGCCTTGTTTAGCCCTATGCTGGACAGGCCCAGGACATGCCGGGACATATTGCCTATTTCGACAGTATCACCATCCACGATCACCATCTCCCTGCAGCCGCCCCTTGCTAGTATCTCCGCTATGGAAGAACCAATACAGCCGGCACCCAAGATAATGATTTTCATGCCACACAATTGATTACAGAATTTCCCTCTTTGATTGATTTCATCAGGGTTCCAGTTTTCAGAAGGGATCCAATTGATTTTTGCAGCAGTTCCCAAAGCATGTTTCTGATCATATACTTGTCGGCCTAGTTCATTGGCTCTGAAACCTTTTTCATGATCTTCTTTTCTTGCCAGGCCGTTCAAATGGATTGCTTTCCAAAAAATGAGTCGTTTCTCCTCTCCAATAACTTCAGGGATGGGAAAACCCAACAGAAGGAAGTGCGGTTCCCCGTCACGGATAAATGAAATCAGTTCGAAAAAAACATTGAGATCAATATTGTTTTTTTCCAAGACACTAAAAAGATCTCCCCATGAATAAGGGACTTCCCAGTTCCTCAAGACTGGCATCTCATCCAAACGTATCCATATCGCAATAGCGTCATGCTTGTCATCGTGCTTGTCATACATTGGATAGTTTCCCCAATGAACAGTATGGATAACCGTACCATGTTCATGAGAACTGAAACTATAAACAAAACTTACAAAAACATTGTTATCACAGCGGCGTACTATGGCTGTGCCACAATTGTGCTTGATTTTTTTCCACGTTTGGAAAGTCTGGTCGTTTTCCGAAAAAACAAATTTCTGATAATCCAATTCTCTAGGGCTGGTCATGGGGAAATCAGGCAATTCGAACGCTTCCCCCTTATGAACCAAAGTACCGGATGCTGCGCTGACTATCCATTCTTTTGCTCTGGTGATATAAAACCGGAATTTGTCTTCAAATACACTTGGCAGAAGATTTCCGGCATCCAACATGTTGTAATCCAAGCATAATCGGCCATTTTTCCATAATGATTTCCCATCCCAGTCATTATAATTCTGATGATGGAATGTTGATGTCATTCCTCCCTCTTTTGCGGGAAAGACACTTATTCTCCACTCTCCCTGCACACAGACATACCAGTACGATTGCCGGGGGATATCGTTCGAGACGACATCCAGCGAAAACCGGAGAAGAAGGAACCAGCAGTCACGGTTCTCGTCGAACTGCCAGTCCTTTTCAATTCTTGCGAAATCAAATCCATCAACACATCTTCTCGCAACTTTCAGTATCTGCAAGGTTTCATCATTTTTTTTCATTCTCAGGAAAACCTTCCCGTCGGCACCTCAGGTGTATAGTGATCACCGGATGAGAAACCTGGGGTGTTTTGTTTGGGCCTGGTTTTCTCTGGGAACTCCATTCCGAATAGTTCCCTCCATAAATCGACACTGTCATAAATGTCCTCAGCATCGTAAGCCCTTCTCGCAAGTTTTGCGCCATTGATGACCTGATTGTAGAAGTATTCATACTCGGAGGTGCTCAACCTTTTAAAAACATCATGTTCCGGGACTCCATGATCCGGGAGATATGGTTTCACGGGATATTGCTGTACGATTGTTTCAAAAACGGAAACGACACCCTTTGCAACAGAGTCAATCCCATCAGGGCAACAGAAACCGACAAAGTGTTCCAAAGGATAACTTTTGGGATGTCTCTCGCCCTTGCTGATGTTTCGCCACCACCATTTCATGGATTTCACCACTGAAAGATAGAAATAATTGCATTTCCTGTTTTTTTCTATTGTCCAGTCAATCTGGGCTATGGGATTTGTTCGTTCCCATGTATTGGCTTCCCGATCGGGGATGAGCAAAGCTTCTGCGGGATGAAGACTTTCATTCATATTATTCTTCGCAGAGAAATTGACATAATCTTCATCGGAAGCCATCAATTTGCTTTCCAACAATCTTTTTTTGCCTTCGTTGCTCATCATTGCAGTGGGTACCAAATCAAGATCGACCCTGCCCAATTTTAGACCTAGGGATCGTCCTTGTATCTGGTATTTTCCGGGATAGTACTTCTCCAGAAATGGAACGAATCTGTGCAATGCCTGATTTGGAGTACATGCTTCATGATTGATGTTCGTTACGAGGACAACGTCAATATCAGCAGTCTTGCCAACCATAGGCCTCACGCCTGTATTTCTTTTGTAACTGCCTTGGAGAAATGAAGCTACTATCATTTTTTTTGTATCATCATCATGTTGCAAATTATCTTTCAACTCATGATGAGCCTTTTTCAGTGCCTCTTTGTCAGAAGAGGAAAGATTGATTGAGGAAATGAAATCTTCAAAATAAGTCATACATTCCATAAATAATCTCCTAAAATCTTTTTTCGAATGCCTGTTGATACTCAAACGTGGATTGATACAAGTATTCGTAGAGGCAACAGGTACCAAGTCCTTTCGAATTTTGGCCGAAGCGAAACATGAAGGTGTTTGGGGCTGAAGCGAAAATGTGCAATCTCGCTCGCTTCTCTTTTTGATTTCTAAGGCTGTTGACACGGGTCCCCAGATAGGAAGCCATCATGTTGCATTGAGTCCCATCCAAAATCGAGCAGGAGCCAATTTCGCTGTTTTTGGGTTTGACCAGGATTGTTTTGCCATAACCAATGCCGCTTTCTGAAAGGTAATTCATTACATCTGTTTTTATGTCCCTGGTCAAACTGATGATGAGGATAGTATCATCCGAATCGCCATTTCCTTCTTCCTCTGAAATATCCAGCTCTTCGTTCTTGGCGTTCTTGCTAAGAATGGCATCCCATGGAACTTGCTTGCTGGATGTACGTTGCATGGGAACGATATCATATGGGGATGTCGAATCCAACTGGGCCCCCACAAGGAAGGAGAGCGAGAGTCCGACACTGAAATACAGCTGATATTTTTCCGTTATTGGAAGTGATTCGAAAAAGGACACAACATCAGGGATGACATCATGCTCCCATGAATACCCCTTCTTTAAAACATGCCCGTCTTCTTCAAAGAATTTGCGAAGGTCCAAAGTCCTGTAAACGGTACCCGGTATTAACGAGTCTCCTGAATGCCGTGATACTGATTTCAAGTTGATGGCTTTTCGTTCGACAGGTAAAGAATGGAAAACTGAGTTCACATATTCAAGCAGTTTCTCTTCAAATTGGCAACGGGCGATCCTTTCTGACGTTATTGAGGAATCCATTCCCTTGGAAACCAGAACATCGCACATGGCGTCACAGGCCAGAGCATCAATGGCCACGTTTTTCTCACAGAGAAAATGATGAAGCTTTTGGTACATTGTTGCTTTCAGAGCATCTTGATTGAAGGGATAAATTCTTATGGTTACACCCTTAATGATAATTGAGTTCCCTTGTTGTGTGCTTTCATCAAGTTTGTCCGTGTAATTGCCTATGAGGACAAGTTCTTTTTCGAATTTGGCATCTGTGGTCTTGTTCAACTCGTCACACCATTCGGAAACTTTTTTTAGGCCAAATGGATTGCATGAAGATTTGACCTGAATGACTTTTGATTGGCCTTTGTATTGAGTTTTGACATCTACCTTGTCGCCATCGGTATCTGGCTCGATTGTTATTGCGTCCCAGTTTGGCTCAGAAAGCAAATCGAAAACCGCCACATATGTCTGGTACAGATATCCTCGGGCACCTTGAGAACCTCCCATCTTACCTCCTCGTCTTTGGCTGCTGGAATATCGTGTCCAGTTTGTTCACACAATCATCGCACTTTGCCTTGAAACCACATTTGCTGCACATTTCCAGGCTTTTCAGGAGCGTGCTCACTTCGGAAAAGGATCTGTTCGCAAAATTGGAAGGGTTCAGGTCTCCCTTTAGTATCTTTTCGGAATTCTCCATCGCCCTGTTGATGTTTCCCGTGGATTCAAGTTTCCTGAAAAACTGTTTGCCCTGCATATAGTCCCGGGATTTGTCATAGTCCGGATAGTATTTCCTCAATGCGGGCAGAAGGTCTGCATACGTCGCATAGTACTTCCGAAGGGGGCGTTCCCAGAGATACAGAAGAAACCAGAACTCGATGCACGGATTGCTTGTTATCGGGATCAGTTTTCCATCAAGGGAATGACAGGCATTGATGAATTCCTCTTGCTTGTTCTGTGCCACGATGGTATCCACATCGACAACGCAGAAAACGAAGTCATACCCTGAAGATAGGAGTTTCTTCGCATGAGCAAACACAGTCCGATAGTCGGAATGCTTTGGCAAATCCGGCCTAAGTTCAAAAGGGTAGCGGCGGTCTGTCCTGATGTAATCAAAGTACAGCCATTCTGACATTCCTTCGCCCACTATCGCTATCGCCTTAGTTACTTTTCTTTTCTGCCGTTTCAATATGCTCTCCTTCCAAAAGCGGACTTCCCAGTATCGGCATGGCCCCCAGTTTTCCGGCACGGTAAAAATTGCTGACGCTGACATTCTTGTGCAGCTGGAAATCCTGTGCGCTGTAATACTCCGATGAGCCATCTTCTTTTTTCTCGCAGAACCATATCATGTCATTTCTCATGTAATCCAGATCCATGAGCCCTTGATTATGAGTCGAGCAGAACAACTGAGACTGGGATGAGTTCATCAAGAACATCTTCAAGAACTGGTTCACAAGAGAGGGGTGAAGAGAAGCTTCGATTTCATCGATGGCGACAAAACGGGATTTGAGGATAAGGGCTTTCAGCACCCCGCCCAGACCAAAGAACCTCTTGGTGCCAAGTGATTCTTCTTCTGAATCGATCTCGAACTCACCAATGCTGTTCTTATGGACAAACAAAAGCTGTCTTTGTTTCATGACCTTGTCTTTTTTCAGTTTTTCAATTACAGCAGAAGGAGCGCCGAACGTCTCAAACTGTTTTATATCCGCTTCTTCCACAGGGACATCCAGTTCTTTTATCTCCAAATCGTTTATCTGGAAATCCGCCCGTTTCATCAGGTCGACATAGAAATCCTTCTGTGTCCTGTCGTTGCAGAGCCGCTGGAAACTCCACTGCTTGAGAACCGCATCAGGAGTGACAAGCGGCATGATCCCGTCTCTGAAATAGCTGACGACCTTCTCGATTACCTCTGAATTGATGTTGCTCCGCTGATAAGAAAACAGGACCGTATTGTTCTCCAGAGTGCTCTTGTTGAGGAATACCTTGTCGGCGGAGGAGAGTCCGCATTTGTTGCCAATGCTGATTTTGGAAATTCTTTTTTCTCTGTCAAAGCTTCGGGAGAACAGGACGGCTTTCCTTCCCTCTGGGCGGTACTGAAGTACTTCTGAATAGATCCGATCATTATCCAGGGTCACCGTGTACTCATACAGTATCCCCTCTATATAGAATGACAAGGAGAAGGTACCGGGGGCATTGACCGTCGCGGGGTCCAACAGGAAAGGCGTGAATCCTGTCTTCTCGTTCTTTGTGACTTTTCCGTCAGTAACCAAATCCCGGAGGAAATCAAAGGCAAGCAATATATTGGATTTGCCTGATGCATTGTATCCATAAAGGATGCCCATTTTCAAAAGTCTTGTAGTTTCATTGACGTTGAGACAGACGATATCGTCATTTTCCTTCGACATCCGTTTGTTGGGCACAAAACTAATTGCCTGCAGGCCTTTAATTGAACGGAAATTCTCAACTGAAAATTCTTTTATCATCTTTTTAACTCCAATTAAAGTAAAATTTATTCCTTAGTTTGATTATAATAACAGATTTTCTAGTATTTGTAAACTCTACGCTCTGGGATATATAGATGATTGGTGAAGATTGTTTCTTTGCTTTTCAGTACATTTGCGCTCTATTTGGATACTCCAGTACAAAGAAATATCGAGATACACTGCTTTCTGTTTTTCTGGAAAAATGACAAGGGGATATGGAAAAAGCAATTTGATAAGTAGTCATATTTTGACTATATTCTGCATATGCTCAAGGTCGTGATCACAAAGGAAACAAAAAGAAACACATCATTGCCATCTTGCATATTGCTGGATTGCATGCTGGAGAAACAAGGAAAGTACCGTCATGGTGGAGGTGGGATATGTTTATAACCGTGAAAACGCCCCATACTGAATTCCGTCTGGAAGGGGCAGGAATCCCCCAGGAGTTCATTGAGACCATCAAGAAGACGTTTGGTGCAGGAAATGTAAATCTTGAGGATGACGATTCCTTGAACGTCGATGACTGGGATGCATGCAAGGAGTTCAAGAAGAGCATAACTGCTGGTGGCAATCTGAGGTTTTACCGCAAGATGCACAAGCTGACCCAGGTCCAGCTTGCCGAAAGAATCGGCAGCGACAAGATGATGGTTTCCAAGATGGAGCGAAACGTCATACCCATCAGCAGGAAGAATGCATTGAAGTTTGCATCCCTCTTCAAAGCAGGAGTCCAGAATTTCATCCTGTGAGGGATGTGTTTCGTGACGATGACGACGATATCGTCCATAACGGTTTGCCATTTGGATTATGCCGGATTGGATACCAGAGGTGACCATGGTTCCTTTACGAAAGGTGATACGGCAAGGGAGTGTTTCATGGTCTTTCGATCCTGAAGGGAAGGGTTTCTTTCCTGTGTCGGACTGTTTCGCATGACATTGCCGGTAATGTGACGGTTTGACATAAATGCATTGCATTTTGCATTGCAATTATGTATGACAAAGACGAGGGACTGATGGAATTCGTTTGGGACGATGAGAAGGACAAGAAGAACAGGGAGAAGCACAAGATATGTTTCGAGACGGAGTCCCGCGTGTTTCTCGATCCCAACCGTCTTGATGACCTGGATAGGGAACACAGCACCGACGGAGAGGAAAGAAGGATTGTGATCGGTCGGGTCTACAAGGTCTTGTTCGTCGTGTATGCCGAGAGAGGGGAAGCGATAAGGCTCATCTCTGCAAGGTTTGCTTCTACGGAAGAAAAGAGGTTGTACTATGATGAGACGATTTGAATTGGATGAGGATTCCAAGCTTTCAAAGGGACAGGTCAAGGAGCTTGAGGAAGGGGAGAAGGCACCCATCGTATATGACGAGGATAGTCCCGGACTTTCCGAGGAAATGGTCAAGGAATTCCGGAAAGCGGCGGAACGGAGAAAAGAGGACAACAGGAAACAGAACCTCACCCTCAGGGTGTCAAGGAAAACCTTGGCCAAGGCTCGGAAACTCGGAAAAGGGTATACCGGAGTCATAAGCAGGATCATCGACGACGCATTTAACGATCCGGACTTCCTGAGGAAGTACCTCTGATCTGAGGTTGCCGCCCTCACGTGAAAACATCACTCGGGATTGTCCAGGGAAGGTGACCATGAGGGTTGGAAATCGTGCGGCGGGCAAGACAAGGAAACGGAACCGGCATTGCGGGTGGATCGAGAAGGATCTCTTGCCAAGTTCAGGGAGACAGAATACCATGAGGAAGTGAATTGACGTAAACGAATCGTCCAAAAGGACGGAGTTTACGGATAAAGGGAATCTCGTGCAGATTTCTTTTTTTGTTTTGTTCGCCGCTATTGGCTTGATGCGTTTCCGGAGTTCCTTGATTATTCCAGGATTGAGATCAGAGATGACCGTAGGGAACAACCAATTGGAAAACGCTTGCCTTCGTGTGTTCTCTGATTGAACCATTGGCATGGGCCACAGCGACAGCAACGTCATCCTGAAGTCCTGGAAATTGAATACTATTGTATTACGGTCGGGATACTTCCACATTGAAAATGACTGCATCGGGATGTAAGAATTTTGATTATGAAAAACGGGCGGAAGAAACTTGAAAGCTGCTGTTTTGCTCCATCTTGACGATTTGAAGGTCAGAGACGTGCAGGGGATCCAGGACAGCCTCCTGAAGAACGGTGAACTTTCCAACAAGACGATCAGCGACTGCATCGTGAGCGAAATTCCGTGCAGTTAGTCCAATACGGCCGTGCAATTTAACCGATCTATGCAACGGGAGTCAGGGTCTCCTTCCGAAACATGTCGGACGAACTTGCCTTCCAACGATGAGGCGTCCTGCGGGGGAAGCCAAGGGTTCCCGAAGGGGAGGCGAGAAGGTGTTCGGATGGGGGAAAGGACACAAGGATTTGCCTAAGAACGTTGGGGTTTCCCTCTCGATTTCCTGTATGAACCTAAACCATCCCAAAGGTGTGTTCAAGGATTGATTGCTTTCTAATTCTTGGAAAGGATCTCAAGGTGTTCATGTGTGTGACATGTCTCATATGATACGGCATGGTAGTCATTTCAATCCTGTGCCGGTGTCAATCCCTATAGGAAAGATAATCGAGATTGAAGGCGACCAATCCCCTGGTTTCCTTGTAGGTGATCTCATCATCTCCCCGTATTGCTATCTCAATGTCCTGAGGACGTTGATGGACATCCAGTTCCTTCATAATTCCATTTTCTTTTTTGGTTATGTAACTTTTCAGTTGTTCGTTGGTCTCGGCCTCTGAATCCAGAATGAAATAGAGTTGCATCTCATAGTCAGAGATGGTGGTTTCCTTTTGGCCGGATGAATTGTCCAGATACAGCCATACCTGGAGCAACGCTTGCCCGCAATGTTTTACTACTTCCTGCAAACGCAAGGTTTTTTTCAAAAATTCGTTCACACAGTCGGGAAGGGTCTGCCGGTAATATTGGGAGGCAAGCCAGGACTTCTATGAAAGGTTCCTTTGTGTTGATGATGTCACATGAATGCGTCACCACAAGGACGCAGGGACAATTGAGGAAAAGTTCGCGATCCTCAACTTTGACGATTTGGCCTTGCTCAAGGTCTCCTCTCATGGATTATGTTCCTCTGGAAAGGCATGGGGGATGATGAACGAGAGACCGCTGTCTTTGCGCTTTCTCTTTTTCATGAGGGAATCGGCATGTGCCACAAGGGCATTCTTCTCCGTCTCCTCCGCCTTGATGTAGGCAGGAATGTTTTCGGTTACGAAGATATCCTTCTGTATCCGTTCCTTGAGCGACAGCCCGGAATCTCTTCTTGAAAGAAGCGAGGCGGCATAGGATTCCTTGAGTCCTGATCTTTCCACAGAGTGCGCAAATTCCTCAAGTACCATCAACCGGGACAGAACCATATCTCTTTCAGGTTGTGAATCACCCTTCATATAGGCGTAAACCGTAGGACGGGAGACGTCGAGGATTGAGGACAGCTCCATGATGGAAAGGCTGAATGTTTTCTTTACATGGCACAGGATCTCCGGTATCGATTGGCTTGCGGTTGTGATTTCCCCGGAATCAGGAACTAAGCTGGGGAAGAACGACCGCAGATACAAGTCCAGGCAGGGCGAAAACTCCTCATGGGAAGGATTGGCATCAACGGCATTGCCCCATTGGGGAAATGCCGTTGGCATGGAGTCGGAGCACGGCACACCCCACATCGAAGAGATGTCGTTGTCTTGTCCCGCATACCCGCTTGCATCATAGAGATATTTCATTTCCGTTTCCCTTCAGCAGAGACAATCCGAAAGAACACGGTGTTGCAAACCTCATGAAGAAGTCCAAGCACCTTCCTCGCCGCATCATAATGGAACATCGACTTGGGGAAGACGAAATGGTCTATATCCAGAACGGCTTTCGTCTTTGACAGGTCGGGATGCTTTCCATCGATGAAGAGGATGCCGGACGGAATGTTGATGGGGGCTGAGTCTCGATAGACCTGGAGAACCATTTTCCCTGTCGCCGCTCCATCCAATTTCGTGTCGATTTGCGTCATCGTTAGTTGGGCGTTGCGTCCTCCGGTTGCATAGAATGGTTCGTTTTCGAAGGTGAAGCCGGAGAATCCACTCTTTAGGCTCTTCTCCCATCCGTCCTCGTCAAATCCGTTGATGTATCTCAGGCCGATTCGTTCAATCACGCATTTCTCCAAGCTTACGATGTCGCCGAATATCTTGAGATAATCGACAAGTTTCTCAATAAACCTGTCATATCCGTCATACGCATAAGTGGAGAAGGAGAACGATTGGTCCGTGACGACGATGAGGTTCTCATGCTTCTCATCATGGAAAATCCATTGCTGCGTTTCAACCGGAACCATTGGCCCTGTTGTGCCCAAGATGAGGGGTCTCCGAGCAGAAAAGAAGGGGAAACCGTCCTTTCTGAATCCGTCTTGGATGCTGGGTATGTAGCTCTCCATGTTTTGTATGGTAGTAAAGGAAATCGTGGCAAGGCAAACTTTCAGAGGCGGCTTCGACAGATGCATGTCTTCAAACATTTTTACTCCTATCTCTCCAATGAGTTTACACTTTTTTTTACATATTGGCAACAATAAGTGATAGAAACCGATGCCAACCCGCACAGTAAGATAAAATGCGCGGCGAAAGAAGGAAAAAATAAAAGAGCCCCATGGGCCTCTGTTACAATGGTTTTACCACGAATCAAAAACAACGAGGACTCCATGGGACGGAAGAAGCTTGGCATAGAGGGCCACGCGCATCATAGTCATTTCACCTGGGACGAGAGGATCCAGATGCACTATTATTACACCGGCCGGAACGGATACGAGAAGATACGATCACCGCTTCTGCTGGGAAGGCTCCTGGGCAAGCATGAGCCGACCATACGACGCGAGCTGAAGCGCGGCATGGTGGTCCATGAATGGGACAACCCTCCTTTCGAGAGGAAGGAATACAATGCGGAATATGCACGGCCAAAGGGCCGGGCCTGAAGCTGGGATCGGACTGGGCGTTGGTGAGGGAGGTGGGACACCTGATCAGGAACGAAAGGCATTCGCGTGCGGCGGCGGCCGCAAGAAGCATTCCCCAAAGGCCTCCGGAGGTCGACGGCGGGATGGAATTCGGTCATTGGGAGATGGATGCTGTGGCAGGCGGTGTCGGGACTTCCGAGGCATGGCTGATGACCATCACCGAGAGGAAGACCCGTTTCGGGATCACCAGGAAGATCGGGGACCGCACCATGAGATCGGTCGCCCGAGAGCCTGACGTACTGGAGAGGCAGATGGGGGTTTCTCTCTTCCAGGGGATGTTCAAGACGGTGACAGGGGACAACGGGAGCGAGTTCTCCGACATGGAGGGAATGGAACGTTCGGCACTCTCGCCGAAGCGGAGGCTGACGCTCTGCTTCTCCCATCCCTACGGCAGCTTCGAGTGGGGGACGAACGGGAACCACAACGGGATCATAAGACGGTTCATTCCCAAGGGCTCTGATATAGGCATATGCACTCGCAGTTCTCCCCCGGCATATAGAGCGATATAGACAGGTCTTTCGTCTTTGCCATGGTATGTCGCCCCCCTTCCATGGAAAAGGTCTGTTGTTTGTTCGGATACAACCGATTCGGATAAATCCGAATAATCTTTACATACTCTCTTGGGATGAGATATGCTGAATTCAGATGGCAACGAATCGGAAGGAGTGGAGTGAGATGGCATTCTTTGGAAGGACAAGTGAAAAACGAAAACTCCTTGATGCCTATCAGGGAGATGACCAGCGTGTCGTTTTGGTGTATGGACGACGGCGGGTCGGGAAAAGTGAACTCATCAAACAATCTCTGAAGGGGATAGGAACCAGAGTTTTGTACTACGAGTGCAAGCAAACATCGGAGATGAATAACGTCGAAAGCCTTGCCGCGCTGATTTCTGATGCATTTGCCTATCCCAAACCATCGTTCGCACATATGGAAGAGGTTCTGACGTTTTTGTTTCGGAAGGCGAGACAGGAAAAGATGATCCTTGTGCTGGATGAATATCCCTATGTAAGGAATGTTGTTGTTGGTCTGGATAGTATCCTCCAGTCTCTGATCGATTCGGAAAAGGATGCCTCCCACATGAAACTCGTCCTTTGTGGTTCCTCCATTGAGGTGATGAAATCGCTTCTGGATGTGGAAAATCCGTTGTATGGAAGGGTTGATGTGACCATCAACCTGAAGGCAATGGATTATTATGATGCGGCGTTGTTCTATCCGACATTTTCGGAAGAGGACAAGGTTCGGCTGTACAGTGTGTTTGGAGGTATTCCTTATTACAACCGGTTGATCGATCCTGCACATTCTGTGACGGAAAACATCATCAATCTGGCGACAGCGCCGGATGCGAGATTAGAAAATGAAGTAGGGATGTATCTGCGATCTGAAATCTCAAAAATCACCAATGCGAACGAAGTATTTGAGACATTGGCGAAAGGGTTTTCCAAATTCAGTGATATTCTTTCCCAGTCCCATGTGTCCAGTGGGCCGACGCTGGTCGATGTCTTGGAGAAATTGATGCGTCTAGAAATTGTGGCGAAAGAAGCTCCGATCAACGATGAAGAGAATAAGAAAAAGACGGGATATTTCATTTGTGACAATTTTGTGTTGTTTTTTTACCGATATGTGTTCCGTTTTGCTTCTCAGATCCATGTGATGGATCCTCTGACCTTTTTTCATCGGTTCGTTGAGGAGGATTTCGAAACCATCTATGTTCCTTCCCGATTTGAACGCATCTGCAAGCAATACTTGATTCGACAGAACAGGGAAGGAAAACTGGAAGAACCGTTCGAAAAAATCGGGAAGTACTATTATGACGATCCGAAAAATCATCGGAATGGAGAATTCGATGTCGTTACGCTGGATCGAAACGGATATATTTTCTATGAAGCGAAATTCAGGAAAAAACCAATCGGAGGTGATGTCATCCACCAAGAAATCGAACAAGTACAGGCCACCGGTCTCCAAGTATATCGCTATGGATTCTTTGCGCGATCCGGATTTCTTGATGTGCATGACCCTGATCTCATTACCATTGATTTGAAAAATATGTACCGATGATATCATAGTGTGACCCTAGGTCACACTCTCATGCGAGAGTATACTAGGGTTTCTCTCCTCCTGTTGGTAGTACCAAACCTGACAGAAGCGCGGTGAGTGGTAAGGTGGTGGCAAGTCCGAAGTAGCAGACTTTCTGAATGGGGCATGATGGTTCCATGAAGCTTGAACAGCCGGGTACACACCACCGAGAGGATGGTTGCGAGTCCCAGTCCGAGTATCCCACCTCCCACTGCGGAGACCGGACGGTGGTCAAATCCATAGACCAAGGCGATGATCATCACGGTGTGGAGTGTCGCCACAGCGAAGCCGGAAAGGATCGGATCATATCCTTTCAGGTAGGACGGTATCGGTACTTTCCACAGTACAAGTATCGCCAGCACAAAGGAAAGGGCGGCACGCAGTCTTGTTCTGCCGGCGAAACAGAGCAGGAATAACGCAAACGTAAATACAAGCAAAAACTCTCCATGAGGCAATAGTGATCGATCAAATTGGCGAAGAGAATTTCCCATCCGTCGTGGTTGACCAGTAGCAAGAGAATCAGGAGACTTTGCCTCAATGAGCTTACAAGTCACCGGGCGTATTCCTCCAACATTTGTTTCTGGTGGGATATGCTGTTGCTCTCGCCGTCCAGTTCATCATCGCGGGATAACCGTTCGTATAGCGGGGTGATCTTGCCGGTGCTCATGATATACGCCCTCCCTGTATATAAGATGCTCTAAGTGGCTTCATTAACCGTGACAAAAATCATGAAAAATAAGCATCTAAGAGCATATAACACCTGGAGCAATGAAGTCATTTCTTGATTTCCTGTTTGATTGCTGGATGGTTCACTGCCCAAAGGAATGGATGTTCAGAAAACGTGCGGTTGTACTGACGGCATCGGCGGGCGCATCATGCAGAAAGACGATTCAGCCGATTGAGGATTCGCTGTTCTATTGAGGCGTGCCGTATGTAAAAACCTACGGTCTTGCCGTACAGGCGGCAAATCGGGGCATGATGAAGCCGGAAAGAAAAGCAAAAATCGATTGTTCAAAGCCACCTCGCATCGGCCTCAAGACAAAATTCATCTTTAGCATGATGAAAATGACCCATGCAAAAGGCTGGGACTCCTCCCTACGGGAAAAGGAATACTGGGAGAAACGCGATTGGCTTGAAAAGAAGAGACCGTGGAAGAAATGAAGATGTATAAATGGCATCTGAATTGTAAAACAAATTCTGTATTATGAGCGAAACCAGGGGACTCAACAACTTCCGATTTGTCACAAGCGATAAACCAAAAGTTATCAAAGATCAAGTGCAACTTCGGAGGCTGGGGGGAGGCGTGACCAACAACTCGCTGGTGTTCGCACTGATGGAATGACCGAATAGCATATTTCTCATACCCGAACATTGAGTATCCATGCCATCATGAAAGGATACTCAAGAATGATGGATGTGCGATCTTATGACATGCTATACTCATCTCGACAAACTGGAAGTTTGCTGTCGGAGGATGAAATGGGAATTATAAACAGAATGGAAATGGACGAAAAATGGGCGGATTCTACGATTATAGAAGCGGGAGAATATGTTTTTGTTGGCTATTGTATGAAAAATGAAGGTCAGCCAATCGAAGAACAAATGCATGGTGCCTTTGATGTTTTAGAAGAGCGCTTACGGAAAGTTGGATTGACATTGGAATCAGTAGTAAAAATGGATTGCTTATTCAAAGATATTATGGACTTGGGTGTTCTCCCTCACGTTATTAAGGATAGATTTAACGGTAATTATCCTACAAGAAAGGCCTATGAAACGAAGTTTATTCGAGAAGGGATTGATTTTCAAATTGATGCGATAGCATACAAGGGAAAAGAATCGTTTTGAGCTCCCGCTCTGCCACACAGGCAGGAAGTGAAAAAGTCTTGCTTCTCGTATGGAACGCAAGCAAGGATTAGTAAAACCGATAAATCCCGATTTGTCACAGCGATAAACCAAAAGTTATCAAAGCGTGAGTTCACGGTTGCCACTCTGCTTCGGCTCTGTAACGGACTGGGAATAAGTCCGGCTGCCCTGTTTGATGAGCGGAATGAGCGTCAGAAAGCAAGAGAGTCCATCATCCGTCTGGTAGCGTATATCTAGAAACCATAAGAAAAGCCCTCTGGTCGGTTAATTGCTGGCTGGAGGGCCTTCTC
>JBAXYP010000001.1:0-23512 GCA_041670725.1 Sphaerochaetaceae bacterium | reverse complement strand
TATATTATTCAGTAGTTATAATTTTACTTTACCATGGATGAAAGTATATGTATACTAGATAGGGAGAGGAGAAAACAATATATGACAAAAATGCTCTTCTATGATACAAAATCCTATGACAAGACAAATTTTGATCTTTTGAAACGTTCCTTTGCTGTCGACATTACGTATGTCGGAGTGGAGCTGAACGAACAGACCGCGGCCATGGCGAAAGGATACGAAGTGGTATGCGCCTTCGTCAACGCGACGATAAACAGGGACGTCATTGACCAATTGGTAGCAGGAGGCACAAAACTCCTTGCCATGCGGTGCGCAGGATACAATAACGTCGATATCAAGGAAACCTGCGGAAAACTCAGGGTCGTAAGGGTTCCCGCCTATTCTCCATATGCCGTCGCCGAACACGCCATGGCGTTACTCCTGACGCTGGTCAGGAAAACGAACCATGCGTACGTAAGGACGAGGGAATTCAATTTCTCCCTTGTCGGCTTGGTTGGATTCGATCTCCATGGAAAAACCATCGGGGTAATCGGCACGGGGAAAATCGGGAGCGTATTCATAGACATCTGCAACGGATTTGGCATGCGCGTGCTCGCCTACGACGCCTACCCCAAAACGGAGATCAAGGCCGAATACGTTACCCTCGATGAATTGCTTCGCCAGAGTGACATCATCAGTCTGCATTGCCCTCTTACGCCGGAGACCACACATCTCATCAACGCTGAACGCATCAAGGAAATGAAAACGGGGGCCATCATCATCAACACCAGCAGAGGCGCGTTGGTGGACAGCCAGGCGTTGCTCGAAGCTCTCCGTTCGAAAAAACTTGGGGGCGCCGCATTGGACGTGTACGAGGAAGAACGGAACCTGTTTTACAACGACAATTCCACCAAAATCATGGAAGACGAAACGTTGGCGCTTTTGATCAGTATGCCGAATGTCCTGGTGACGAGCCATCAGGCGTTCCTGACGAATGATGCGCTGGAGAATATCGCAAAGGTAACGCTCCAGAACATCAAGGACTGGCGGGAGGGGAAAGAATTGGTCAACGAAGTATGCGTGGACTGCAAAAGTCAAGGAACGCCGCTGAAACATTCCGAGAAATAAAGAAAAAAGGAGGCGGCTCTCACGGAACCGTCTCCTCGTCGCTCGGCCAGAGGGATTTGAACCCCCGACAGGGTGGTTAACAGCCACCTGCTCTACCAACTGAGCTATAGCCGAATGAACACTAGGTAAGATACCGTTTTTTCCGCATACCTGTCAATATCAAAAACGAGACTCCGGCCACGTCCTGTTTCATGAGGTATGAACCGCATTTTTCTGAACGGTGCGGATGTCGTCCAGCATATGACCATCTCCGAAATGATGATCCCCTGGAATGACATCGTGAAGCAAATTCCCCCCTGCACCAAACAATGCGTAAATCGATTGAAGCCGAACATATTGTTCCATAACGTTGACCATTCCTCGCTTCCCGTTGAGATGGTCCTCTGAACAGGATTGGATTACCAATGGACGAGGGGCGATCATCGCGGCGATGTCAGCACAATCGAACGAACGCCATAATCCTGGTACGTAATTGCAACTACAGTTTCCATTTAGTTCCAGCAATGAATCCTTGAACCCATAAAAATATCCGCTGACGAACGCAAGTCGTATCCTCGGATCCAACGCGGCCGTATAGAGCGTCTGCATTCCACCGCCAGAGAACCCCACCATGGACATCGCTCCTACATTCCATCTTCCTTGGGCAGCAAGAAAATCGACGAGACGCATCAAATCCCATACAAGCGATCCAATGACCGTAAAGCCCAAAGGCTCAGCCATATGCGCCAAATTGAGACACGTACTTCCAAGAATATCCGCCTCTTCGTCGCTTTGCCGCATTTCATCCCTCCGCTCGCCAAATCCTCTCGGATCGGGAGCGACGGCGACATAACCGGCCTCGGCAAGTTTCAAAGCATAATCATAATGGAAGAAAGCAATTTGCCGACGTATGCACGGGATATCTTTGTTCCCCGCAACAGACTCCTTCCCTCCACCTTGATGACCAGCCGGACAGATGCAGACGGGCGTCGTTTTGTCAGAATCGGCGGGAATGAGCAAATACAACGGCATCAGGACATCCTGTTCGGTCGTAATCACCCATTTTTCCCGGACGATGTTTCCCGGTAGGACCTGAACTTCAAGTTTATGAGGTTCAAAGTCCACCGGAACAAACAAATCAAGGCCAAGCAACGAGCGAAGTTTTTCTCGTGCCTTTTCCTGCCATGCGACACATTCCGCCATGTTCGTCCCACGAAATGCATCCCGACCAGCAAGATCGTCAAACTTCTTTTGGAAACTTTTTAAACTCCCATACCACATCGCTTGGCCTCCAAATCACTGCATCGCTTTAGTGAACCGTTCGTATTGCGCGGTGCGTATTTTCAGCATATCGGGAAGATGCATCCTTTGTAACGCATCGACATATGCCTGATACTGGGAAAGCGGAGTCGTTCCCGTGATGAAAGATACGGCCATTTCATCAACATACGTCTGGATGTCAACCATGTATTGGCTACTGAGTGCAGCCTCGTCCTCCGTAGCATAGATGAACGGCCAAGGATCACGGACAAATTGCGCGATGTACGCATCCTGTTTTGCATGCCAGGGAGCGACCAATGCATTGGTCGCTTCGACCGATTGATGTGCGGGAAGCACCTGAGCCGGATTGATGCCCAGTTGCTGAAGCCACGTATTATCAGAAGCTTTCTTTGTATACTGTTTCGTACCGTCGGAATCCACCGTATAACTCTCGCCTTTAAGACCCCAGACGTACATTTCCTGGTTGGGTTCGCTCATCGCCCAATCCAGCCACTTACAAGCAAGATCGATTTTCTTCGAAGATGCCGTGACGCCGAATATGGTACCTATCGCGTTTCGCCCAACATAGAATCCTTTGGACGGACCGGACAATGGTTTCTGGGCGACGACACCGGTTTCCGCAGTCCCGTCATAATATGGAAGCTGAGGACTATAAGTCATGGATTGCTGCCACCCGAAATCGAACGTAACCCCCGTTTTATCCTGAGCGAACCGCTCGATGATTTGATCTCGCGTGAGCGTAGTGAACTCCACTTCCAAAAGGCCTTCCTTGTACAGACCGTTGAGGAATTCAAGGTATGCCTTGTATTGCGGCGTTGCCTGAGCGTATACAACTTCCCCTTTATCGTTTTCGAAGAATCCGGAACCGATTTCGGAAGTGAAGTTCAGTCCAAATGCAGGTCCGAACATATATGGCAGAAACTGTGCCTTGATGGACATCGGAATTTCATCAGCCTTGCCATTCCCGTTCATATCGTGATTCTTATAATACCGCAGGAGTTCGACAAACTCGTCAAGCGTTTCGGGAACTTGCATCCCGGCATCCTTTAGCCACTTCATATTGTACATCAACATCGGTTGGTAATTATGGGTGACGTTCGTCGTCGGAACATAGTAGATGTGTCCGTCGCTTGCGGTAAGACTTGCCTTGATCAACGGGTTTTTGTCCAACCATTCCTTGTAATTGGGCATCTCGTTGAAATGGGTGTCAAGCGGTTCGAACATGCCGCTGGACAAATACGTTTGGTTCTGATCAAGATCAGGAAGCAATACAATGTCGGGTAAGTTGGTGCCGGCCGCAAGCATCGGGCTGACTGCCGTCACATAGTTCACCGGGTCGACCAACGTCCAATCAATACTTACGTTTGCATCTTTCTGTACTTTCTGGATGATCGGGGCTTTCTTCAAGTCAACCGTCGTATAATATGATGCCTGAGCAAGCGTCGAAAGCGTTTGCCCGTCAAGATCAGTAATCGGGGCTTTCCCCGCGTATACGTACGAAGACGCCACACCTTTCGCCCCATCCTTCTCCGCACTGCCTTGGGCGAATATCATACCCATGGCAAGCGACAAGACCAAACACCAACAAACCAGTTTTTTCATTTGGATTCTCCTCTCTTTATCCTTTTACCGCCCCGAGCATCGTTCCCTTCACGAGGTACTTTTGCACGAACGGACAGATCAATATCACCGGTATGACGGCAAGCACGATGCAGACATATCGCACCTGAAGCGTCGACTGTGCGGCAGCGGAGATGGCGGTACCGGCACCAGCGGTCTGCATGATCTCATTAGACGACAGCAACAGGATTTTCCTCAGGAACAATTGCAACGGTTGCAATTCCTTTTTTCCCAGATACAACAATGCGTTGAAGAAATCGTTATACCGCGCTACGGCATAATACAGCGTGAGAACGGCAAGCGTAGGCTTGGAAAGCGGAATGGCGATACGCGTCAGACAGACGAAATCATTCGCGCCTTCCAACGATGCTTCCTCAAACAGTTCCTCAGGGATCGCTTCGAACGCCGAACGGCAAATCATCACGTTGTAGGCAGACACCAATACGGGCAGAATCATGGCAAGACGAGAATTGTACAGGCCAAGACCGGTAACCACGATATACGTAGGAATCAACCCACCGGAAAAATACATGGTGAACGCCAGAAAGAAATTGAGTTTTCTTCGGAGGAAGAAACGTTGCCGTGAAAGCGGGTAGGCAGCCAAACATGTCATCACGATGTTCGCCACCGTTCCCACCACCGTATAAAACAACGTATTGGAATAACTCAACCACAAGTCGGAATACCCAAGGACCATCTTGAACACACTCAAGTTAGGCCTCACGGGGAACAACCATACCCTTCCTTGATTCACCGCCACACCATCGGAAATGGAAATGCTGAACACATAGAGGAAGGGATAAAAACAAACGATGACGGCGAACGCAACCAAAAACCCATTGACGATATCGAATGACTTGTCCCCAAATGATCGAGCTGGTGTTTTACCTTTCATATCACGTCCCCCTTACCAGATCGACGTGTCAGAAAGTTTGCGGGATAACCGGTTGCTCAAAAACACGATAGTGAAGGTGATCAACGAATTGAACAGGCCGACGGCTGTCGCATATCCGTAACTATGATTCTCAATCCCCTGCCGGTATACATACGTTTGGATGACGTCGGCGGTTTCATAGATTGCCGGAGAATACAACAGATATACCTGCTCGAACCCGACATTCAGCAAACTTCCAAGCGCCATGATCAGCAACAGGATGATGGTTGGCTTGATGGAAGGAAGGATCAACGAGAAGACCTTTCGCCATTTTCCCGCCCCGTCTACGTCCATCGCCTCGTACAATTCCTGCGGAATGGACATGATCGCCGCAACAAAAATGATTGAATTGAAACCAAACGACTGCCAGGATTTGCTAATTACATAAATCGCACGAAAATACTTTGGATCCCCAAGGAAGTTGATCGGTTTTCCCCCAAGTACAACGATGAGTTGATTGATGACGCCACTCGACGGAGAAAGGAAATTGTTAATCATTCCGGCGACTACTACCGTCGAAATGAAATACGGAAGATACGTCAGGACCTGAATGACTTTCTGGGCTCCGGAATGTTTGATCTGGCAAACGGCCACGGCAAAAATAATGGGAATGGGAAATCCGAAAATCAACGAATAAAACGACAACAGGAACGTATTCCGTATCAAACGAAATGCATAAGGAGAGTGAAAGAATTGACGGAACCATTTCAAACCGACGAATTTTCCGGTAAAAATCCCCGCCACCCCGGAACCCGGCCGGAATTGCGTGAAACTCATATACAGGCCAATCATCGGCAAATAACAGAAAATGACGTAGTACACTATGACGGGTACCATCATAAGCACCAAATATCTTCCCCTATACCAATTTTTCTTGGAGAAAAACTGTGTATCCTCTTTGCTTTGCATCACAACGCTCCTTGCTCGCGTATATTTATTGTTGGAGCGCTTTTGGAAAATGCGAAACAATCAAAAATTTCCATGCAATAAAAAAGGAAAAAAAGTCATCTCAGTGTTGCATTCGCTGTTCTTCACGGAATCTGCTCGGAATAAGGCCAGTCGTCTCCTTGAAATTACGACGGAATGTCATCGCGTTCGTATATCCGCATTTCTCCGCGATCGTCTCCAAATCCTCGTCCGTTGAGATAATCAGTTCTTTGGCGCGCTGGATGCGTTTGCCACTCACATATTGAAGATATGTCACCCCAAACGTTTTCTTGAATAGCATCGTCACGTATTTCCCGCTGACGGAAAAACGTTCCATTAACAAAGACAGGGAAAGCGACGGAGAAACATACATATCATCCACATACGCAATAATCTGGCGTGTCCTGTCATTCGACGGCTTTTGCTGCTTCACCACATTGATCAGCATATCGAGCGCATTCACATAGTACGCGAAAATCTCGTCCACCGTCATGCCTTCCCGTACACGATCGATTTGAACGTCGGAACCAGACAAGGCAAGATTTTTGATCACCCGGATGCAGGTATAATGGAGTTCATCGCTTAACGCGGCAACCGTTTCAGGAGATAGTTCATGACGCATCTCGTTGGTTCGCAACACCCCGGAAAGATAGGTTTGCACACCCTTCGCATCCCCTTCATTTACCAATTGCGTCAGAACCGCCTCAGCATTCGGGTCAAAGTCGTATTCCGTCCCCGCCGCATCGTTTTCCGGCTCGTAATAGTAGACATCTCCTCTTCCCCTCGCAGACATCAATTTCAAGGCAGAAAGAGCATTCGCACATGCATCCCTGAACTCAATGATGTCATTTCGGGAATCATCCACCCCGATGGTAACGGCGCAGGACGGTTGCATCGCATCAATCAAAAACTTATGGATGCTGTCCACCAAGTCATCCAAGACATGTTCGTCTTCCATTGTGATGACTACAAAATACTGGTGCGGGCTCCGGCGATAGTGATACAGGCGAACCCTGTCGCTCGCAAACACGTTCTCCATCCTGATGACCGCATCCTCGCTGTCATCGTCATTCTGAAAATCAACGGCGAGGACGGCGTAATATGGTTTGTCCAGATCGAGGAACTGACGGGTGATGCTGACATTCACGGGAGAAGTCCCTTTGGTGACCATGCCATGCAAAACACCCTGTTCCACATACGGTGATATGGTAGTCAACGTCTCTTCATATCCTGAATATACTCCGATAATCCCTTTCAACCGTTCGATCGTGTCATCAAGTTCGTCACCACGAGTGGGAATCAGATTCCGTATTTCCTTAATGGGACGATAGTATTTCTGTGCATATCGGAACGCCATCAGCAAAAACAACAAGGAGAGCATGATGCCAAGCGACACCGGCAGTATGCAGAGTCTCAGGTCTTCCGCAAAAAAAGCATACGGAGAAAATGCCACAACGATTTTCAGATCCTTTATCCTTCGTGACGATACACTTGATGTTCTAATTCCTTCAGGGAACGAGCCGTGCTCCAAGATGGGAGCCCCTTGGTAGACAATGCGAAATGGATTGCTTCCCAACGATGCAACCATATCCCGCTCCATTCTATCCAAGTTGCACACAACCACGATGACTCCTCGATTGGAGCCACCGTAGAATTTAAATGCGTCACAATACAACAATGCGTCGGTCGACAGAGTCACCCGCGATGAATCCAGTCCAAACAAATGATTGACCGTATCCCGATACAGATAGGGTTTTGGGTATTGGACCGCACGAAACGGGGAATCGAGGGACAGCATTCCCGTAGGGGAAAATGCAAGAGAACGATCATTTAGCAACAAAAGCAAATCGTCGACCACAAAGCCCCCCAAAGTTGCCTCGGTCTGACGCATATCCGTCTGAATGGTGGAATAATCGGTCCCCGTCATATCCGCACCTTCCACCAGTACTTTATGGAGAGCCCTGATGGATTCGGAATAGTTGATCGAGGAAACGATCCTGTTAAACGCATCAAACCTTTGATCAAGTTCCGTACGGGCTTTTTCCAACAGGGAATCGTTTTCGAGCTGATAACGCCGCATTCCAAGATGATAGGATACGCTGACGACAATCGTCTCATAGATCAGAAAGCACAAAATGATGATTGTTATGTACGAGGTAAACATCCCTTTCCAAAATTTTCGTGCTCCTGTATCCGTTTGCATGCAATCAGCATACCATATTTTTCCAATGGTTCTATGGAGATCCTCGGCAACATTTTGCATTCGACCGTTCTCCTCTCCAAACCGTACGGTGACGTTCGGTTTGGAAACTGCCGGAACAGGGCTTCCTGCACGTTGGAATCCTGTCTATAATGGAAAACCATGCAGGAAGACGAACATATTGACTGTGACGGACGGACAACAGGACCGGGCATCAGATGGCCGGATCGCAGACGCATTGCCGTCATGTTGACGTTTGATTTTGACGCGGAATTCCTTAGAGAGTCCCGGGCACGTTCAAAAGGGAAAAAAATAGGTTTTACCGATCTTTCCAGAGGGCAATACGGCCCTCACGAGGGATTGTGGCGCTGTCTGGAAATGCTCGAGCGGACGTACGTAAGAGGCACATTCTTCGTTCCGGGTATCGTCATTGAGCAATATCGGGACGCCGTGGAGGAAATCGCAAAAAGAGGACATGAAATTGCCTGCCACGGATACGCTCATGAATCCGACGTCAATTGTTCGCTGGAAGAAGAGAGAACGCGTCTTTGTACGTGCGAGGAACTCATCGCCTCGGTGACGGGGAAAAAACCGGTCGGGTATCGAGGTCCCGAAGGGGTGATCCATCCATTCACCCCCCGTCTGCTCTCCGAACGAGGATACCTGTACAGCTCTTCTATGAAAGATTGCGACTGGGCGTACCAGTGGCCGGATCTTCCGTTGGTCGAACTTCCCAACGACGTGATGATGGACGACTTCACGTATTGGTACTTCACGTTCAGCGATCCCGCCGACAGATCGATGTATCCCGTCGGAGACGTGATTTCGGATTGGAAAGCGGAGTTCGACGGATTGGCGGAAGAAGGGGACAAAATCTTCATTCTGAAGTTGCATCCCCAGATGATCGGCAGAGGCAGCCGGATAGCGGCATTGGCGGCGTTCATCGGATATATGCGCGCCCATGGAGCATGGATCGCCACATGCGAAGAAGTCGCAAATTACGTGCGTTCGCAAGGAGAAGCCACATGAACATGAAAAACAACGGCCATCTTGGCGAGGTACCGCGCTGGCCCGACGGCAAGCGCATCGCCATCATGTTGGCATTCGATCTTGATGCGGAGACGATGTGGACCACCCACGGGGATGGCAGTGTCGGACACATCACCAATCTTTCCCGTGGAGCATACGGCCCCAAACAGGGAATACCGCGTATCCTTGCAATGCTGGACGCATGGGACATCAAAGCAACGTTTTTCATCCCCGGCATCGTAGCGGAATCGTATCCCGACGTCGTACGGGCCATCGCGAAAGCAGGCCACGACATCGGATATCACGGATATCTTCATGAGGAATCGTCCACGACGCCCTACGCGGAGGAAGACGCGACAATGCGCAAGGCGGAGAAAATCATCTTTGACATCTGCGGGAAGAAACTTTTGGGACATCGGGCGCCGGGAGGAGTGATCCACGACTACAGTCTCCGACTGTTCCTTGAACATGGGTATATCTACAGTTCAAACTGGCGCGACTGCGATGGTCCCTTCATCCACGAAATCGAGGGGAAAAGAGTCCCGCTTGTGGAGCTCCCGAAGGATTCCGTCTTCGATGACACCGCCTATGATTTTTATACGGACACACCTCCGGAACGCTACGGACTCAAATCCCCGAGGGAAATGGAAGAAGTATGGAAAGACGAGTTCGACTCGCTTGCCGAAGAGGGGCGGATGATCAACTTCGTGCTTCATCCGCAATTCATGGGACGGGTAAGCAGAATAGCCATGCTTTCCGAGCTTGTGGGATACATGAAAGCCCACGGCGCATGGTTCGATACCAACGCGAACGTGGCTCAGTATGTCCTGAAGGCAAACGGCATAAAATAGACTATAGGACTTTGTCCAGAAAATTTTTGGTACGCTCCGTTTTCGGATGACGGAAAAACTCCTCGGGAACTTCGTTTTCAAGGATTAATCCGCCATCGACAAAACAAATCCTATCGGACACTTCTCTTGCGAAACCCATCTCGTGAGTCACCAGCGCCATTGTAATGCCGGTATGGGCAAGAGCTTTGATCACATCCAACACTTCCTTTACCATTTCGGGATCCAATGCGCTGGTAGGTTCGTCAAACAACATGATCTCCGGTTCCATAGCCAACGCCCGTGCGATGGCGATGCGTTGCTTCTGGCCTCCGGAAAGTTTTGATGGATATTCATTCGCCTTGTTTGTAAGTTCCACTCGACGCAGTAGCGTCATTGCCTTGTCAGCCGCTTCCTCCTTGGAAAGCTTGTTCACTTTCATCGGCGCATACGTCATGTTTTCCAACACTGTCATATGGGGGAACAAATTGAAATGCTGGAATACCATACCGATATCCTTTCGTAACCCCTGGATGTCCGTTTTCGGATCCGTAACGTCCAGACCCTTCACCACAACTTTCCCCGACGTCGGACGCTCCAAAAGGTTGATGCACCGCAGGATGGTCGATTTCCCCGATCCCGATGGCCCGATCAACGTAACAACCTGTCCCCTGTCGACAGTAAGGTTAATTCCTTTCAGCACTTCATTCGCGCCGAAACTTTTATGTACATCATGAAACTCGATCACTTCTGCTAATCCTTTTTTCCAACTTGCTCGCGAGAAACGACAAGGCCATCACGAAGACATAGTAAATCAAGGCGATGAACAGATACGGCTCAAAGAAGCGGAAACTCAATACGGTGATCTGGTCCGCCGCCCGAAGCAACTCAACTGCACCGATATAGGACAGTTGCGAGGATTCTTTCAAAAGGGAAATGCCTTCGTTCACCAGACTTGGCAGGATATGTTTGAACGCCTGCGGAATGATGATGTCCTTCATCATGTCTCGGTATTTGACGCCCAAAGCCTTTGCGGCCTCGAATTGCCCGATGTCGATGGCTTTGATGCCTCCTCGGAATATCTCGGAAACATACGCGGCCGAATTCAGACTGAACGTCAGGATACCTGACTGTACCGCGGTGAACCGCACTCCGAACAGTTGAGGAAACCCGAAATGGATGATGCACAATTGCACAAGAAGCGGCGTTCCCCGGAACACCGACGTGTAAAACTTTGCGAGCCACACCAACGGTTTAATTTTGCTGAGTTTTATCAACGAGAGCAACACACCCAGAAGAAACCCCAGAAACGTACAGATGGCCGTCAGCTTCAAGGTCAGCAAACCGCCTTGAACGATGAACGGCCAGTATTTCCATACACAGGAAAAATCAAGCTTCAACGTGCCACCCCTTACAGAATGAATTCGGGGCTGAGATGATTCGAGACGATCTTGTCGATCGTTCCATCCTGCATCATCTCCTTCAACGTGGCATTGAACGTCTCGTAATACGGGGAGTTCTTGGGGAACCCGATGGCAAAACAATCATCCGTCTTGTCCAACAGACTAAGCTTCAGGCCTTCGTTTTGCTTGAGAAACTCTGTGGCTCCGGCGCCATCGATGATGCATGCATCCGCACGCTTGCTCTTCACTTCCTCGATGCATGCGGGACTTCCCTGGATTCCGACGGCCTTTACACCGGGAATGCCTTCCGCAACCTGCTGGTAATTCGTCCCGAATACATATGCCACGGTTTTACCTTTCAGGGAATCCAATGTCGGATAAGAATCCTCCGAGCGATAGACGATGGCGTTGCGGGGATAGAAGAACACATCGGAAAAGTCAAGCGCCTTTTTCCGTTCCTCCGTAGGAGCCATACCGCCACTGGCAAAGTCGATCTGCCCCGCCTGAATGCCGGCGATCAAACTTTTGAACGGCATGTCAATGAACTCGACTTTTCCTCCGTTCTTTTCGACAACGGCTTTGATGATGTCGATGTTCATCCCTACATGCGTCTTGTTTCCTTTCGCATCCATCTCAATGGACTCGAACGGCACAAACGTTGCCGAACAACCGACTTTCACGCTCTTCCCCTTCAGGGGATTGTCCGCAATTGATGTCAGTGCCGGAGATGTCGTAGTGTCCTCCACTTCCTTGCTTCCGGAGGCAAATACGGAAGCTGTGAACGCACAAACAACCATCAGTGCAATTGCATATTTTTTCATCAGTATACCCTCTTCTTTGGACGATATCTTTCGTTTATACAGTATTATGAATATTTATTCAATACGTTTTTTACGGGAAAACATGCAAAGACACACAAAAAGGGGATGCCTTTCAGCATCCCCTTGATTCGTCAAACGCTTCCTTACTTAACGGGGTAATGTGCGGTCAGATACTCCATGAAGACATCGCTGAGCAGCGATCCCTCGGAGACTTTCTTCCCAAACATCGTGTACCCATCACCACCAGCGGCCATGAAGTCGTTGGTAGCTACTTTGTAAGTCGCATCCTTGTCGATGGCCTTACCGTTGAGCAATACGCGAAGGACCCTCTTGCCGGGCTGAGCGAAGCGGTTGTAAACAACCTGCAGATCACTCTGCGCGAAGCGCCCGTCAGTAACCGGCAACTTCTCGTAACCATGCTCAAGAGCGGCGTAGACATCGGAACCCTTCATCTCACAGACAGTGATGATGTTGGTGAACGGCAAGACATTGATGACATCGCCCTTGGTGATGTTTCCGGCCTTCAGCGAAGCACGGATTCCGCCGCCGTTGGTGATGGAGAAATCAGCTCCGCTGCTTTCCGTCATCGCGACGCACAGCATCTTGGACAGATTGGTCTGTCTCGTTCGGACATGCTCACGTTCTCCGTCGAGATCGGTCGGAATCGTGGCGATGACCTGATTGAGTTTGTCGGACAACTTGTCACTGACGTTCTTCACGTACGCGTCGACTTCCGGATCATCAGGAATGGAAGTAATGCCATATTTCTTGGCGAGGGCGCTCTTCGCAGGATCGAGCACGTCTTTCGCGGGAACCAACATGGCAGTCTTGGAGGCTACCTTGCCATCCTTCACGAAAACGTCCACGACGCCGACGTTTTTCAAGTATTCGCCGGTCTGTACGATCAATGTATCGCCAACCTGTTTACCCTGTTCAAGCACCGTATGGCTATGTCCGTCCACGAACAGATCGATACCCTTTACATTCTGGGCGACCTTGATGGAAGTAATCCCGTTCACACCCGTCTCGTCGACACCGATATGACCGAGAACGACGACGAAATCGGCGTACTTCTTTACAATGTTCACCATCTTCTGGGTTCTCTCGTACAATGTGTCAGGATTGAAGCTGTACCCTTCCGTGTTCTTCGGATGACTCATCGTCTTGGTATCCGGCGTAGTGAGCCCGATGACACCTACCTTAAAGCCATTGAAGTCATACAACTGGTACGGTTGCAAAACAAGTTGTCCATCATCCGTCGTGAAGTTCGCGGACAGGACTCTGACATCGGAATGCTCTTTGGCATACTCCGCTTCAGCGATCAAACGGGCGGCACCATAATTGAAATCATGATTGCCTGGCGCGACAGCGTCATAGCCGAGCATGTCGAGCAACACACCAACCGGTTCGCCTTCAAACATATTGGCGAGGTTGGTGCCATGGGTGACGTCACCGGCATCCAGCACGAGAATGTTGTCCGTAAGGGAACGGCCCATCTTCAGCAGGGTAGCCAGTTTCGAATATCCCATACCTCCGTCGGCGGGAACAATTCTCGCATGAACATCATTGGTATGAACGACGATCAAATCGAACGTCTTGGTACCCGCGGTGTTCTTCTCCACCATCTTGACGCCATACGGATACGGCATCAATGCGGAAACCGCGGAATCATCGGGAACAGGAGCTGTCGCACTGTAGCCGTACGCGGTAATGTATTTCGCATACTGCTTGACAAGCGCACTGTCCGCCGGGTCAGTTACGGCATCCGCGGGAACGGTCATCGGATATGTTGCGGTGACTTTCCCATCCTTTACGTGAAGCTGGACGACACCGACGCTTCTCAGCTTGGAGTCCGCACGCACAATCTTTGCACCGTTGACGGTCTTGGCCGTTGCGTCCCCACCGGCTTCGACATACAGATCAATGCCATTGAGGTTCTTGCAAACATACTCGCTGGAGAACGTTCCGTCGTCCCCGGTATCCGCTATGACGATGACGTAATTGACCAATTTCCGCGCCATATTGATGGCCGCCTGGGCATTGGACAGGATGACGTCGCTGGTAAAGGAAACGCCTTTCACGTCCTTCGGAGCCGTCAAGCCGACAACTGCGACTTTAAAACCATTGAAGGAATACACCTGATAAGGGGTTTCCAACAGATAACCGTTGGCATCCAATGCATTTGCACTGAGAGCGACGGCCTTTGAGGTACCGGTGACTCCGGAAGCAAGCTGTATAGTCTGAGGAGTATATGCGCTGTATCCGATCTCGTCGAACGCCTTCGCGACATTTAGCGCCGTGGCGTCATCGACATTTCCGATCGATCCGGTATTGAACATCAACCAGTTATCAGTGACACCCGAACCAATCTTCGCCAACGTGGCGAGTTGCGCCAAATCCATACCGCCGGCTTCACCGGAGAAGGCGCCATCTATATCGTTGGTATGGACAACGAACAAGTCGAATTCCTTGTCTCCACGGGCGTTTTTCGTCGTCGTGTTGACGCCGTACGGATACTCACTCTTCGGAACCTCCGCAGTGGGAGCTTCAGCCTTCGTCACAGGGGCGGGAGCCGCTTCCTTGGCAGGAACAGGAGTAGGCGCTGGCGGAGTTACCTCTGCTTCCTTGGCAGGAGCAGGTGCTGGTGCTGGCGCAGGGACTTCCGCCTTTGGAGCAGGAGCAGGCGCTGGCGCCGCCTCTACGACCGGTGCCGGTGGAATAGCTTCCGCCTTCTTGGCAGTGGTCTGACAACCGATCAGTGCTACAGCCAACATGACAGCCAACACAGCCGTCAAAACAGATTTCGAAAGACGTTTCACGTTTATCCTCCTCAATATTCCAAAAACATACACAATTACTATAACACAGAGTCTCATAAGTGGATACAAGAAAAAGCGCCCTTTTCCCGTAAAAAAAGAGCCTATAGCACGAAACTACAGGCTCAAACCCACTTTGTTGGCAATCGTTACATCAAGTCTTTCGGCTTACGCGCGGTATTGCCAGTCTTCTCGCAATACGCGACTTGGTGCAGCTTGCCGTTTTCGAATACCGTCTTCATTTTGATGGCGCCACCCCAGCGGCTCATCATGGCCTTCGCATTACCATGGTGTGCGTTCTTTGAAACTCCTCCAGCCATATTGCTATCCCTCCATACAGGTATAAGATTATAAGATTCACCGAAACAACATTACTATACCGGATACGACCAAGGAAAGTCAAACCCCTCTGGCCTTTTTTCCCTTAGCCGACTACAATTATCTCATGCGGATCATCAGAGAGCTTTTTCTGCTTCCCGTATATCTCTATACAACGGCACTTGCTCCGTTATTTTCCCATGGCGTATGCCTGTATCAGCCGACCTGCTCGACTTTCATGGTGGTTTCGGTAAAACGGTTCGGCGTCATAAAAGGGATGATTATGGGATGGGCGCGCATTTTCCGTTGCAACCGTCACTTCATGGGAGGAATGGATCCGGTACCCGAGACATGGTCGTGGAAGCAAATCAAGGACTGCTACACGATTTTCAGGAGGCGCTGAGTTCCTTGACGAAAGAAATCAGTACGGAAAGCGCACTTTCGTTGTACCCTCCTTCAGGAATGATCAAATCCGCATATTTCATCGTCGGTTCAATGAAATTGATATGACCGGGCCGCACGACTTCCAAATACTGGGTAATGACGCTGTCCACCGTACGCCCGCGCTCGTTGATGTCCCGTCTCAATCTTCGAATGAACCGGATATCGCTCGGAGTGTCCACATAGAGTTTCAAATCCAGCAGATCCCGAATGCGTTTGTCGTACAACACCATCAGCCCTTCGATGATTACCAAACGTTTCGGTTCGAGGTGTATCGACTGCGGGAGCCGGACGCTATGCACAAAATCATACTGGGGCATGTCAATCGGCTGTCCGGCCTTCAACGCGGCGAGTTGCTTGTAAAGCAACGCCGTGTCGAAGGCGTCGGGATGATCAAAATTGAATGAGGTGATGTTCTCATTGTTAAAATAGGAAGCGGAACGGTAGTAGTTGTCTTGGGGAATGAATACGAAATCGCTACATACTTCCCCTATCTTTCGTACAATCGTCGATTTACCCGAACCAGAACCTCCGGTGATTCCAATGATCTTCACCTCTTTCATCACGTCACCTCACGCTGAACGTGTACACCGTCTTGCTCCTGAACACATCGCCCGCCTTGAGAAGACATGAGGGAAAATCGGCGTGATTCGGACTATCGGGAAAGTACTGCGTCTCAAAACACATTGCCTCGTGCCGTTTCCAGCCGTTGCTCTTCGCCGAACCGTCCAGGAAATTGCCCGTGTAAAATTGGACAGCGGGCAATGTCGTCGCCATGTCCATGGCGATTCCGCTTTCCGGATCATACACGCCACCAAACGTCTTCAGTGTATCCGAACCATCGGCGAGGATAAAGCAATGGTCATACCCCATGCCCACCGACGCGATGTCCGCACCTATCCGTTTCTCCACGGTAAAATCAAATGGGCCTCCGGAAACGGCGATGCGCCTTCCCGTGGGGATTAACAGATCGTTTACTTCCAGGATGTACGGACAGTCGAGTCGCACCATGTGATTCTCGATGCTTCCCGCACCTGAGAAATTGAAATACGTATGGTTGGTGAGGTTCAGTGGCGTATCTTTGTCGGATTTCGCCTTGTATTCCAAGGAAAGGCTCCCGGAAGCAAGTGTGTAGGTCACTTCCACGACAAGATTTCCCGGCATCCCTCCGTCTCCGTCGGGACTATGATACACGAGGGTCACGGAGTGCCCATCCTCGGGGGCAGGTTTGACGGTCCATTGATGGACACCAAAATTACTGCTTCCGTTATGAAGCGCATTGACTCCATGGTCATTTTTTTCCATCTGATACGTCTTGCCGTGAAGTCGGAATTTTCCATCGGTAATCCTGTTGGCGAACCGCCCGATGACCTGCCCGTAGTGGGGGCTGTCCACGTTAGCCAGGACGTCATCCATCTTCGCGACGATCCGCCTCACCCCACCTTGTCTGTCAGGAACCTGCAAATCGCTGAGAATCGCCCCAAGGGAAAGCACTTTCGCCAGACTTTTCCCGGTTCTGATGGTTATCTCTTCAACTGGTTTTCCTTCATACGAAACATCCAATACCTTGCGTTCAACCATGTTTCCCTCCTATTTGTCCGAATCCTTCGTCTTCAATACGGCAAGATATGCATGCTGGGGAATCTCAACGTTTCCCACCATTTGCATCCGTTTCTTGCCTTCCTTCTGTTTTTCCAACAGCTTCCGCTTCCGGCTTATATCTCCGCCATAACATTTCGCAATGACATCCTTTCGGTACGGACTGACCGTTTCCCTCGCGATGATTGTGCTTCCCAGGGCGGCCTGAATGGCGATCTTGAACTGTTGGCGGGGAAGCTCATCCTTCAGTCGTTCGCAAATCTGTCTGCCACGAGCCTGTGCGTTCGCCTTGAACACCAACTGGGAAAGGGCGTCGACAGGTTCTCCATTGACCAAAATATCCATTTTGGCAAGTTCGGTGGACTTGTAGTCCTCCACCTCGTAATCGAAAGATGCATAGCCGCGACTGATCGACTTCAGCCGATCGTAGAAATCAAACAGCACCTCGGACAGCGGCATGGAATAGATGAGCTCCACCCGTTTCTCATCGAGGTAGTTCATCCCCGTCTGCGTGCCGCGCTTTTCCATGCAGAGCGTCATTACCGGACCGACATACTGCGTCGGCGTGATGATGTTCGCCTTGATGTACGGTTCCTCGGCAATTTCGACGCGGGAGGGATCGGGATACTCCGCCGGATTGTCCACTTCCAGATCGTCTCCGTTCTTCATGTGAAGCTTGTAACGAACCGAAGGGCTGGTAAAAACGAGCGACAACCCGTATTCCGTCTCCAGACGTTCCTGAACCACTTCCAAATGGAGCATTCCAAGAAAACCACACCGGAACCCAAAACCAAGGGCGGCGGAACTGTCTTTCTCATAAATCAGGGAAGCATCATTCAATTTCAGACGCTCGATGGACTCCTGCAGCTCCTCGTAATCATTGGAATCAACCGGATAGATGGAGGAAAACACCACCGGTTTGAGCGGTTTGAACCCGGAAAGAGGAGTTTTCGTGGGATTGTCCTCGTGGGTGATCGTATCCCCGACGCGGATATCGCCGATCGTCTTGATGCCCGCGATGACATACCCGACATCCCCGTCATGCAATTCGTCCCGTTTTTTCAACTCGAGTTGGAAAATCCCCACTTCCTCGACTTTGTACACCGCACCGCTGTGCATGAACCGGATGGAGTCCCCTGCTTTAATTACGCCGTCAAACAGGCGGACGTGGACGACGACACCCCGGTACGAATCGTAATGGGAATCAAAAATCAATGCGGCGAGAGGATCTTCGTCGGAACCCGACGGAGCCGGAATCTTCTCGACGATGGCATCGTACAGCGCATCCACGTTCTCCCCCGTCTTGGCGCTCACCTTGATGGCATCGGAAGAATCCAATCCCAGTTCGTGGTCGATCTGCTCCAGACACATGGGAATATCCGCGGACGGCAGGTCGATTTTGTTGATCACGGGAATAATGGTCAGGTTGTGCTCCATCGCCAAAAACAAATTGGCGATGGTCTGCGCCTCGACCCCCTGTGAGGCGTCGATCAGCAACAACGCACCCTCGCAACTGGAAATCGCACGGGACACCTCGTATGTAAAATCCACGTGTCCCGGCGTATCGACCAAATTGAGATTGTAAGTCTTTCCGTCCTTCGCCGTGTACGGTATGGTCACCGCTTGGCTCTTGATGGTGATGCCGCGTTCCCGCTCGATGTCCATGTTGTCCAGAATCTGCGTCTGCATCTCTCCACGCGTCGTAACCAACCTAGCCTTTTCGATAAAACGATCCGCGAGCGTCGATTTTCCGTGATCGATATGGGCGATAATGCAAAAGTTCCTCGTAAGTTCGGAATGACGATCCATCACTTACTTTCCTTCCCCGGGAGCCGCGATTTCCGTGTGGTTTTCTTCTTGCTCCGCCTTCGTGGGCAGGTCGTTCACCCGCTTGACGTTGCCTTCCTCGGCCGCCTTCTCGTCGTCCGGCTCTTCGCTGAGAGACGGGAATCCCAACAATGCACGTACCTGCGCATCGTCAAGCGTCTCCTTGTTCACCAGTTCCGTCGCAAGATCGTCCAGCTGGTCCCTATGGTCGGTAAGAATTTTCCGCGTCTCGACAAGACATGCATCGAGAATTTTCTCCACCGCCTCGTCGATTCGTTTCGCCGTCGCTTCACTGTAATCTTTATGCTGGGTGATCTCCCGTCCGAGGAACAGCGGTTCATCTTCATCGGCAAGATTCATGAAACCAAGTTCGCTCATGCCCCACTCGGTGACCATCCTGCGGGCGAGATCGGTCGCTTGCTTGATGTCGTTGCTGGTCCCCGTCGTCGTCTCTCCATAAACCAATTCCTCTGCGACGTATCCGCCCATGCACACCTTAATCCAATCGGTGAGCATCGAACGGTTCTTCGTGTAGGGATCGCGTTCAGGAAGACTTACGGTCAACCCGAGGGCACGCCCGTGAGGAATGATCGTCACCTTGTGCAGCGGATCAAGGTTCTTCAGGTAATAATGAAGCAACGTATGTCCGGCTTCATGATACGCAGTGGCTCTTTTCTCCTCGTTGGTCATCACGTGGCTCTTGCGGGCGACACCGAGAAGTACCTTATCCCGAGCTTGTTCCATGTCATCCATGCTGACGGTCAGTTTGTTCTCGCGCGCCGCGAACAACGCCGCCTCGTTGACCAGATTGGCAAGATCCGCACCGCTCGTACCGGCGGTTCCACGGGCAAGCCGTTTGAGATCCACATCCGGTTCCAGCTTGATCGGCTTGCAATGTATTTTCAGGATCGCCTCGCGCTCATCGATATCAGGCAAGTCGACGACCACCTGTCGGTCGAACCGTCCCGGACGCAACAACGCCGGATCAAGCACATCCGGCCTATTGGTCGCAGCCATGACGATTACGCCGTTCGTCGTCTCGAACCCATCCATCTCGACGAGAATCTGGTTGAGCGTCTGCTCCCGTTCGTCGTTTCCTCCGCCAAGACCGCCGCCGCGGGTTCTTCCCACGGCATCCAGTTCATCGATAAACAGGATGCACGGCGCATGCTTCCGCGCTTGATCAAACAGATCCCGCACACGAGCCGCTCCCATACCGACAAACATCTCGACGAAATCGGAGCCGCTGGTATGAAAGAAGGAAACTCCGCTTTCCCCGGCCACCGCCTTGGCAAGCAATGTCTTTCCCGTTCCCGGAGGACCGACCAAAAGGACGCCCCGTGGAATCTTCGCACCCACTTTGGTGAAATGGTCGGGATGTTTGAGGAATTCCACGACTTCCTGCAATTCATACTTCGCCTCCGCTTGTCCCGCGACATCGGAGAACATGATATGGACATCGCTGTCCATGTATTCCTTCGCCTTGCTTTTGCCCAAGTTACTCATCATCTTGTTGTTGAGCCCGCTGGATTGCCGGTACAGCATTACGGTAAAAATGATGAAAATGATCCACGGAACCAACTGAAGAATCACCTGTAAGGCGGAAATCTCCTGTATCGTTCCGGTGATGGAGACGTTATGTTGCTTGAGAAGCGGCAACAACTGGTCGTCGAAATACGGGATTCTGGTACGCGCCTGGGTACCGTTGTTCAAAACAAATTCGATCTGGCTCTGCTCCTTGATCTCCGCACTGACAACCTGTCCGGCTTCCACGTATTGGAGAAAGGATGTATAAGGAACGCTCTGCGGATGCGTCGACCCAGAGCTATCGATAAGCATATAAACGAACATGACGACGAGAATCATGAAAACGATGAACGCGAATCTGTTCTTTGGATCCAAAGGCCGTTTCATTGACGGACGATCACCACCCCCGAAGAAATGGTTGTCGTCATTGTTCGGAGTTTTCCCGGAATCCGGGTTATTATTTGATTGACTGAACAAAATCACACTAGTTTCCTTTCTACGATACTATAAACAATTGCATCCTCAGGGGCAAGGGATTTGCATCTGAGGCTTATCCTGTCCCGACCACCGTACCATCGCCCAAACACAGCAAGAATCCCTTCCCTGCCTTCCAGAACGGGTACGCGCCAACGATAAGGGGACGGAATTCTCCACTGTCCCATCAGGGCCCGCACCTTTACTATGCCACCGGCCGCAACGAGTTCATCGCCGGGCAACGGACTTCGGAGCACAGCCCCCGCAAGAAGGGCACGGGGAACGCGAAGCGACAAAGGATCGAGCCCGGGGTCGTCTTCTTCCACAAGAAGCAACAAACCATTCGCCAGTTCCAATCGGGTTCCGGGATTCAAATGATCGACGGAAACGCAGAATCCTCCTTCAGGTCTGTCATCCTCAACTCCGATGACACCATCAACGGATCGTACGATCTTCCCGTTCGTCCGTACATACCAGTAAAGGCGTTCGCCCTCGATGGATTCCCTGATACGTCGCACTCCATCGTAACTGACCCGTTTTTCCGAAGAAAGCAGATGATACACCACTTCGTCCCGTGCCATCGGAGGACAGGCGAGGAATACATCCCGGGAAAGCGGCCGAACCGGCAATGAACCGACTATGGATGCGACGCCATCGGCAACTTCAGAACTTGACCCTGCGGTTCGGAGAGCGGCGGAAAGCACATGAGGGAACACCTCCTTCAGTCTCGGAATTACGCGATGGCGGATTCGGTTCCGCAGATAGGCGTCATCGCCGTTGGTCGAGTCTTCAGACCAAACGAAGCCTTTTTTCTGCAGAAACGCACACAAGTCATTATGAGAAAACGAAAGCAACGGATGATATACCGCCACTCCGTCCATCGTCACTTTGGGGGCGATGGACAACGAAGAGACGCTGGCGCCTTGGCAAAGACGCATCACCATCGTTTCCAACTGGTCATCCGCCGTATGGGCTGTCACCAATACAGCCTGACGTTTCTTCGCTTCGGAGATAAGAATCCCATAACGAAGGTTACGCGCAGCTTGCTCTACGCCATACGCTTCGGTTTCCTTATGAAGCGCCACCGCATCCACGTCGCGAACCACCAAATCCAAGGAAAGTCTACGACAGTTCTCCCTGTTCAAAAAAAGCTCTTGTTCCAATTCCGCCTCGGGACGAATGTGGTGGTTCACATATACGGGAATGAGTGGATTGCGTAAGGAAGAAATGGCGCACAGAAGCGCCAGACTGTCCGCTCCGCCGCTGAAAGCGACCACGACGGGCACCAGCGGAGGGATGGTGTTACTCAGCGACTCGATGATTGTATGCACATTCCACCTCCCCAAGCGGGGTCCCCCGCATCAGGGAAAGCAGGGCTTTCGTCGCACGGGCCAATCCGTCGACGTATTTGGGATCCGTTTCCCGGGAAAGCACATGGTCTACCACACTCTCTCCTTCCTTTGGCCGTCCTGTTCCCACATACAACCGGATGAAATCGGAACCGCCGAATCCGGCGATGACGGATTTCAAACCATTGTGTCCTGCTGACGACCCTCCTTTTCGAATTCGAATGCTTCCGACGGGAAGATCCATCTGATCGCAGACGACAATCATCGAACCCACATCCACATCGGGAAAACCTGAAGCAATCGTTCCGCTTTCATTCATAAACGTCAACGGTTCTACCAAAAGCCATGCATTTCCATCCGCAGAGACCGAAGCGGAACGGTAAAGATGAAAACAGCGTTTCCTCAGGCGAACCTGAAAAAACGCTGCACATCCGTCGACCACCTCAAACCCGGCGTTATGCCGCGTATGGTCATACTTGGTTCCTGGATTTCCCAATCCAAGCACCAGATGCATCACTTCTTGTCTTTTCCATCCGTTGCGGCGGCGGTAGGCGCGCTCGGGGTCGACGTCGGAGAAGCGGCGGCAGGCGCCGCGCCTTCGGCAGGTGCGGCCACTTCAGTGGCGGCAGGAGTCGCAACGACCTCTTCCTTGACCGTCCTGACAGAAGCGATCGTCTTGTTCATATCATCAAGGACTTTGACGCCTGCGGGAATCCTAATGTCAGAGAGGTGCTTGACCGTATTAAGCTGCATGTCGGATACATCGCAGACCAAAGTCTCCGGCAAATCTTTCGGCAAGCTGTCGATCTCCACTTCGTACATGACCTGATCAAGTACACCACCGTCACGACAACCGATGGGATTGCCCTCAAGCGTGATGGTAACGGAAGTACGCAAATGCTGTCCGCGAGTGACCTCGTAAAAATCAACGTGCTGGACGACACCTTTCAGAAGGTTGTCCTGATAGTCTTTCATCAGGCATTCGTATACTTTGTCCCCCACTTTGATGGCGAGCAACGCTGTCTCGGTGAAG